>DASZJD010000048.1 GCA_035948415.1 Acidimicrobiia bacterium
TTGTACGCCCCCAGGGACTCGAACCCTGAACCTAGTGATTAAGAGTCACTTGCTCTAACCAGTTGAGCTAGGGGCGCCCAACAGCTCATCGTATCCGTGGAGTTGAGTCGTGCTGTGAGCAACAGGGCGGCCTACCGTGCACGTTCGTGGAGGTGCTGGTCACTGGCGCGAGCGGCTTCATCGGCTCCGCGCTGACGACGGCGCTCGCTGCCGCCGGGCATCGTCCCGTCGCTGCGCTGCGAGGAGGCAACGTGCCGACCGGGGTCGACGCGATCGCCTGGGACCCAGAGGCGGGCACCGTCGATTCGGCCGCCCTCGAGGGGATTGGCGCCGCGGTCCACCTCGCTGGGGCGGGGATCGGCGACCGTCGCTGGACCCCGGCGCGGAAGGCGCTGGTGGTTGAGAGCCGAACCCGGGGCACGCACCTGCTGGCGTCCGCGCTGGCCGGACTCGGACGCAAACCGACGGTGTTGGTCTCCAGCTCCGCCGTCGGCTACTACGGCGACCGCGGGGCCGACCTGCTCACCGAGGCTGCCGGCGCCGGCGACGACTTCGCCGCCCGGCTGTGCGTGGAATGGGAGGAGGCGGCCCAGCCGGTCCGTGACGCTGGGATCCGGCTCGTCACGATCCGGACCGGCATCGTGCTCGGACGCGGCGGCATGCTGCAGCGCGTGCTGCCGGCGTTCCGATTCGGGCTCGGCGGCCGCCTCGGGTCGGGTCGCCAGTATCTGAGCTGGATCTCGCTGGTCGATGAGGTCGCGGCGATCCTGTACGCGCTCGACCACCCCGCCCTCGCCGGGCCGGCCAACCTCACTGCGCCGAAACCGGTCACGAACGCCGAGTTCACAGCCACGCTCGGTCGCGTGCTGCACCGACCGACGCTCCTCCCGACCCCGCTCGCTCCGCTACGCGCGCTCTACGGGTCCGAGCTCGTCGAGACGCTGCTCCTGGGGAGTCAGCGGGCCCTCCCCGACGCGCTCGCGGCGGCCGGCTTCGAGTTCACGCTCCCGACGCTTGAGGGCGCGCTCTCGGCCGTCATCGATGGTCGCGGGCGACGAGCGGCATGATTCGGCTCTGGATCGACACCGACGTCGGTGACGACCCCGATGACGCCATCGCCCTGCTCTTCGCCATGGCGCACCCCGACATCGAGGTCGTCGGCGTCAGCACCGTCGACGGCGACCTCGACCGGAGGACGCGGGTCGCGCGGACCCTCGTCGACGCCCCGGTCTATCGAGGCGACGACCCCGACCTCGGAAGGGCACTGACGCTCGCGGCGCCGGACGCGCTGCTCGCCATCGGCCCGCTCACGAACGTGGCGGCCCTGGCGGAGGCCGGGGTCGCCCTCCCGGTCGTCACGTTGATGGGCGGCGTGCTCGGGACCGTGCGCCACTGGGGTGCCTCGATGCCGGTCGAGCACAACTTCTCCCGGGACCCGGCCGCGGCGGCGCGCGTGCTCGAGTGCTGCGCCCCGATGATCGTCCCGCTCGACGTCACGCTCTCGATGCGTCTCAGCGCTGCGCAGCTCGGTCGCCTGCTCACTGCGGCCCCGGTCCTCGAGCCCAGTGTCCGGGCCTTCCTGGACCTCCAACGCGACGCCGGCGTCGCGAGCGAGGAGCGAGCCGTGTTCCTCCACGACCCGCTCGCGCTCGAGACGCTGGTCGATCCGTCGGTCGTCCAGGTCGAGCCGCTGCGGCTCGCGATTGAGCCGGATGGCCGACTCGTCGAGGCGATGGACGGCACGGTAGCGAAGGTCGTTCGAGCGGCCGACGCGCCACGCGCGATCGGAGAGATCCTCGGGCTCATCGCCCGATCGGTGGGGTGACCGAGGGGTTTCGAACCCCCGACCTCCGGGACCACAACCCGGCGCTCTAGCCAACTGAGCTACGGCCACCATGAGCACCGGCAGCGAAAGCCGCCGACCCGCCGTGGCGCCGATGCCGCTCGCGCCGATCGACGGCGGGCTTCGAAGGATACCGCGCGGACCAACGGAGACCGCGGGAGCTTCGACCGCCGCTGCGTGCGCGACGACGGGTGCGCGCGCCCGAGGGATTCCAACCCCCGACCAACGGATGAGAGAAATTCTTGCTCGGTCCAGCTGAGCTACGGACGCTCGATCGGTGCCGGCGGTGAAAGCTACTGCCCGGCTCAGAGATCGGGCAGACCGAGGTTCAAGTTCGGAGCTTCGATGCCGCCGTCGATCTCGAGCACCTTCCCGGTGACGAAGCTCGACGCGTCCGACGCGAGATAGAGGACGCCGATGGCGATGTCGTCGACCTCGCCGAGTCTTCGAAGGGGTGTGCGCTCGACCATCTCACTGCGGAGCGCATCGTTGGTCAGCACGATGTCGAGGGCCGAGGTGGCGACCGAGCCGACGGCGATGGCGTTGACGCGCACCCGCGGCGCACAGTCGGCGGCGAGGAGCCGGGTCAGGTGGGTCAACGCAGCCTTGGCCGTGCCGTACGCGGCGTAGCCGCGATCCCGCAGGCGGCCCATCGCCGAGCTGATGTTCACGACCGAGCCGCCGCCACCGACGAGGAGATGAGGCAGGGCGGCCTGGGTCAGGGCGAACGCCGTCGTGACGTTGAAGTGCAGGGCCTGCTCGAAGGTCCGCACCGAGGTGTCGAGGAACGGACCCGGCATGGCGCCGCCGGCGTTGTTCACGACCACGTCGAGGCGGCCGAACTCGCCCACCGTCGCCTCCACGAGGCGGTCGACGACCGCGAGATCGTTGACGTCGCCGGGGAACACCAGCGCTCGGCGCCGGAAGGCGCGGACGTCCGCCGCGACCTCCTCCAGCTGCTCCTTCGTCCGGGCGATGAGCGCCACGTCGGCGCCGGCCTCGGCCAGGGCCCGGGCGGAGCCGGCGCCGAGCCCCCGGCCGGCGCCGGTCACGATCGCGGCCCGCCCGTCGAGTTGAAAGCGGTCGAGGATCACGGGCCAGACCGTATCCAGCCCGCCGCTCGCGCCCGTGGCCGCCGGTAGGGTCGCGCCGATGAGCGACGAGCCGGCGACGGTCCTGGACGCGGTGCGGCTCCTCGCCGCCGAAGGGTTCGAGGCGTCGTTCACGCTCACGGCCGACGGGATCCGCTGCAGCTCCTGCCGCCAGAGCCGAACCCTCGAGAAGGCCGAGGTCGTGCGCGTCTACCGCTTCGAGGGTCCCAGCGACCCGGACGAGGAGGCCGTCGTGTACGCGCTGCGCTGCCCCACCTGCGACGCCGGCGGCACCCTGGTGTCAGCCTTCGGCCCGGGCGCCGATCCCGAGCTCACCGATCGACTCGTGATGCTGGACTCGCGCTTCCGAACCCGCTGAAGAGGAGCACCCCGTGGCGGAAACCTGCACCCACCTCGAAGACCTCACGATCGAAGCAGCACCGACCGGCCCGGGGTGCTACGAGTGCACCCTCATCGGCTCGACCTGGGTGCACCTGCGACGTTGCATCGAGTGCGGCCACATTGGCTGCTGCGACAACTCGCCGAATCGTCACGCGACGAAGCACTTCCACGACACCCAACACCCACTCATCCAGTCCTTTGAGCCCGGCGAGGACTGGTTCTGGTGCTACGTCGACGAGCTCATGTTCGACGTGCCGGGCCGCCCCGCGGGCCCGTCCCACCCGTGAGCGCGGGGGACCAAAGCCTCCACCCCGCCATCCGCCTCCATAGCACCCGCGGCCGCTGGCTGATCGCGACCTCGGTCCTCGGGTCGGCCGTCGCCTTCATCGACGGCACCGTCGTCAACGCCGCCCTCCCCGCGATCTCGCGAGACTTCGGTGCCGGCCTGGCCGACCTCCAGTGGGTGGTGACCAGCTACCTCCTGACGTTGGGCGCCTTACTCGTGATCGGAGGGTCCCTCGGCGACCTGTTCGGTCGGCGACGGATCTTCATCATCGGCCTCGTCGGCTTCGGCGTGACCTCGCTGTTGAGCGGCGCGGCTCCGTCCATCGAGACCCTCATCGCCGCCCGCGCCCTCCAGGGGATGGCGGCCGCGCTGCTCGTCCCCGGCAGCCTGGCCATCATCTCCGCCTCCTTCCGCCCCGAGGACCGTGGGGCCGCGATCGGGGCGTGGAGCGGCCTCGCCGGGGTCTCGACCGCGATCGGCCCGTTCCTCGGCGGATGGCTCATCGACTCCTTCTCGTGGCGACTCGTGTTCCTCATCAACCCGCCGATCGTCGCCCTGACCGTGCTGCTGGCGCGGCGTCACGTCCCCGAGACGGCGGAGGACACCGCTGATCACCGCGTCGACTACCTCGGCGGCATCGTGCTCGCGCTCGGCCTCGCGGGCGTCGTGGACGCGCTCATCGAGGGGCCGGGCAACGGCTGGACGCCCTCGACCCTCGGCGTGGGGATCGCCGGGGCCCTGGCCCTCGCGACGTTCGGCGTCGTGGAGGCGCGGTCGTCGCACCCGATGGTCCCGCTGGCCGTCTTCCGGTCACGGCAGTTCTCGGGCGCCAACGCCGTGACCTTCCTGGTCTACGGGGCCCTCGGCTCGGTCACTTTCCTGCTCGTCGTCCATCTGCAAACCGACCTCGGGTACTCAGCCCTCGAGGCCGGGGCCGCGCTGCTGCCGGTGACGGTGCTGATGCTCGCGTTCTCGGCTCGCGTCGGCGCGCTCGCGCAACGGATCGGGCCGCGCCTCCCGATGAGCGTCGGACCGATCGTGGTCGGCGTCGGGACCGCGCTGCTGGCCCGGGTCGGGACCGGGTCCTCCTACTGGACCGACGTCCTGCCGGCCGCCGTCGTGCTCGGCGTCGGCCTCACGATCACCGTGGCGCCGCTCACCGCCGCGGTCCTGGGCGCGATCGACGACGATCACGCGGGCATCGGCTCGGCGATCAACAACGCGGTCTCCCGCATCGCCGGCCTCCTCGCGATCGCGGTGCTCCCGGCGGTAGCCGGCCTCGCCGGTGCCGGCGGGCGCCTCGACCTCGCCCACGGCTTCGGCCGAGCCATGGTCATCGCCGGCGCGCTGGCGGCGGTGGGCGGGCTGGTCTCGTTCCTCACCATCCGGCGGGCGGCGCCGGTGGCCTCCATTCCCCACGTCCCCTCGGTGGCGTGCCAGGACCCCGGCCTGCGTGAGGCGCCCGCGGCCTGACCGGGGGGCGACGCCGTCAGTTCCGGGGCGCGTCGAGGAGGCTCGGCGCCAGCGGGCCCGGCACCAGCGCCAGCTGGAGCCGACCGGAGGGGACGGACCCGGGCGAGCCCTCGCCGAGCGACGGCGGGAGCCCGAGCAGCGCGGTCAGGCTCAGGCCGCGATCGTGGGCCTCGAAGAGCGCCCGGATCCCCGCCAACGAGAAGCCCTGGTCTTGCAGCCGGCGGATCGTCCGCAGTCGGGCGAGGTGCTCGGCGCCGTAGCGGCCCACTCGGCCCTCGAGCTGCGGCGGCGGCACCAAGCCGAGGGACTGATAGGCGCGGATGTTCCGGGTGCTGAGGCCCGTGACCTGGGCCGCTCCCTCGATTCGCAAGGCCGGCGTTTGCGCCATAGATTGACGTTACATCGATCGATGGCAGAAGGGGAGCCGGGCCCGTGGACCCGATCGAGCGGCACGGCCGGGCCGTGGCCGGCTTCACGGCGGTCGTCGAGTGCGTCGGCGCTGAGCGCTGGGGTCGCCCGACGCCGTGCCCCGAGTGGGACGCCCGGGCGGTCGTCGAGCACGTGATCGGCTTCCACGAGTTCCTCCTCCTGCGCCCGCTCGGGGTTCGAGCCCATCGACCGCGCCACGGCCCGGAGGCGCGGTGGCTCGCGACCGAGGCTGGCATTCGGCGCGTGCTGGCCGATCCGGAACGGCTCGGCGACGACGCCGAGTACTTCGACGGGGTCCGCCGCTCGCCGGCCGAGGTGCTCGCAGCTCTCGCGACTGACACCCTGATCCACACCTGGGACCTGGCCCGCGCCGTCGGCGCGCCGGCGCGACTCGACCCGGAGCTGTGCGAGCTGAGCTACCGAGAGCTGGCCGGCTCGGGCGCACCCGGTGACCGCTCCGACCTCTTCGGGCCCGCCGTCGCAGTCCCGTCCGGGGCCGACATCGAGGACCGTCTGCTGGGGCTCGTCGGACGGGATCCGGGGTGGCGCGCCGCGCCGGGCCCGAACCGGGCGGCCCGCTAGAGCGGCGGACGGGAATCGAACCCGCGTCATCGCCTTGGAAGGGCGAGGCTCTGCCGTTGAGCTACCGCCGCGCTCGAACCCCCCGCGTGAGGCGGTCCGCGTCGGTCACAGTCTGGCCGGCCCGGTTGCGACTCGCCATCTGATCCACGCGCCGACGGCCCGGCGTCGCGACGTTCGCTCCGGGCACGCGGCGGCCGAAGCCGCGTGGTCGGGGAGGGGGGATTTGAACCCCCGACCGCCTGCCCCCAAAGCAGGAGCTCTGCCGAGCTGAGCTACTCCCCGGGCGCTCGACAGCGTATCGGTCCCCCGAGCGCCGGCACCGAGCGACGTGCACGCAGGCCGCACGATCGGTCACCGTGGGGCGGACCGAGCATGGCTGAGGACCGACCGCGCCGCCCGATAGGCGCGCGCCGCGGCGTCGCGCACGGGACGGGCCTGCTCCGTGGTCGACATGATCTCGACCGAGTACGGGACGTCCACGCCGGTCTCGTCGAGCGCGCGGACCAACCCAGTCAGATCGAATGCGCCGTCGCCCGGGAGACGGCGTCGGAACATGGTGTCCTCGAACAGTGGTCCGACCGGCTGCGGGTCGGCGTCGTCGAGCTGCACCCCGACGAGGTGCTCGGGCGGAATCGACCGCAACAGCTGTGGGTCGGGTGTGCCGCGGAAGTAGTGCCACGCGTCGACGAGCACGCCGCCGTTCGGGCGCGCGGCGCGGCGAACGACGTCCCACGCCGACCGGAGGTCCGGGAACGCGGACCAGGGGAGGAACTCGAACGCGACTCGAATGCCGTGCTCGGCGGCCCGGTCGCACAGCTGCCCGAATCGCTCCGTGACCAGGGCGGCCGGCGGGCCGGATCCGGGGGCGTTGAGGTCTCCGACGTTGACGTGGTCGGGCGCGAAGACGTCAGCCATCGCCAGCAGCGTCGCCTCGCGCTCCGAGGCCTGGCGGCCGCGGTCGCCGTCCTCGGCCCAGTCGTAGTGGAACTCCACCTCGAGGACGGCGATCCCGTGATCGTCGAGGACGCGCCGCAGCTCGGCGTCGGAGGTCCCGGCCGCCCGCATCGCGGCGTAGTCGTCGGCGAGGAGCCCGACACCGACGAACCCGGCCTCGGCCGCCGCCGCCACCCGTTCCTCGAAGGGGAACCGAGGGGGCTGACCGACGGGCGCGCCCGCCAGCGTGTAGTAGCTGGCGATCAGCTCGTCGCGGCCGCTCACGATGCGTCCCCCTCGGCCGATGGACCGTAGCAAGCAGGCACCGCGGGCGGCTCGAGCGGCCCGCGCCGTACTCGCAGCCACGGGCTTGCGCCAGGCGGGGCTCTTAGCGAGGTCTCAGGTCCGGTTTGGGACCATGTGACGTCGCCCAGCAAGGAGCGAACATGAGCGACGAGACACCCGAACCGGTCGGAGCCACCGGCGAAGCGCCGACCCAGCCGTCCTCGCCAGCACCGCCACCGCCTGCGTCCGGTGCCCGGGCGCCGCTGCACGTGCCGAGATGGTTGGCCGCCGTGGTCGCCGCCGTGGTCCTGGTGGGGGCGGGCTTCGGAATCGGATGGGTCGCCGCCCCCGGGGGCGGTCACGACCACGCCGAGCAGCCCATCGGTCGCGTGTTCCCGGGCGGACCCGGCGGCTTCCAGGGCCCGGGCAACGGGCCGCTCGTCCCAGGCACGCGCAGCCGGGCGCTCCTCGGCGTCCAGACCCAAGTGGCCTCCGGTGGCCAGTCGGGGGCACAGATCCAGACCGTGCAGTCGGGCAGCCCGGCGGAGCAGGCCGGGCTCAAAGCCGGCGACGTGATCACCGCCATCGACGGCAACGCCGTCGCGTCGCCCGAGCAGCTCGCAGCGCAGGTCTTCGCCCACCAACCCGGCGACCAGATCACGGTCACCTACACGCGCAGCGGCAGCTCGGCGCAGGCGACGGTGAAGCTCGGCACCCGTTCGGCACCGAGCTAGGACCGCTCCGGCACCTAGGCGTGCACGTCGGGCCGACGGCAATGGCCGCTTCAGCCTGATCACCGAGGCCGAGTCCCGACCGGTAGCGTCGCGGCCCGCGGCGAACCGCGCCGGGAGCGAGCGAGGTACCGGTGAACAGGTCGACCAGCGGTCGCAGCGCGGGCCGCGCCCCGAGCGCGGGGGGCGCGCCGCGCGCGCGCCACACCCGTGCCCGCCCCCTGCTCCTCGTGGCCGCGTCCGTCGTCGCGGCCGCGGCCTGCAGCGGTGGCGGTGGGTCGACCAGCACGCGGTCGTCCACCTCGACGACCACCACGACCAAGGCGGCCAGCGTTCAGACCGTGCCCGGCATGCCGCCGGTCATCGATCCCTCCAACCTGTACAGCCAAGCCGGGACCAACATGCTCAGCCCGGCGGTGGCGGGCGCCCTCCCACGCGTCTACGTCCCGAACCTCTTGTCGAACACCGTGTCCGTGATCGACCCTGCCACCCGCACGGTCATCGACACCTATCCGGTCGGCAGCAACCCCCAACACGTCGTGCCGTCCTACGACCTGCAGACCCTCTGGGTGACGAACAACGCCGAGGGTCAGCCGATCGGCAGCCTCACGCCGATCGACCCGAGGACCGGCAAGCCCGGCGCGTCCGTCAGCGTCCCGGATCCGTACAACATGTACTTCAGCCCGGACGGCAAGTCCGCGATCGTGGTCGCCGAGGCGCTCAAGCGGCTCGACTTCCGCGACCCGCACACGATGGCGCTGCAGTACTCGATCCCGACGCCGAACTGCGCCGGTGTCAACCACGCCGACTTCACGATCGACGGGCACTTCATGATCGCCAGCTGCGAGTTCCAGGGCAGCCTCGTCAAGGTCGACCTTGTC
Organism: Acidimicrobiia bacterium; assembly: GCA_035948415.1. Classification (NCBI taxonomy): domain Bacteria; kingdom Bacillati; phylum Actinomycetota; class Acidimicrobiia; species Acidimicrobiia bacterium. The sequence continues at coordinate 8,937 of DASZJD010000048.1, forward strand.
AATCGGCAGGTCGTCGGCTACCTGACCGTCGTCGCGAGCGGCATGCCGCAGGACATCCGGGTCTCGCCCGACGGCAAGACGTTCTATGTCGCCGAGATGACGACGGGCCGCGTCTACCTCGTCGATCCGAACACCTTCTCGCTCACGGGCTCGATCGTCACCGCGACCGGCTCCCACGGCCTCTACTTCAGCCGCGACGCCACGAAGCTCTACGTCTCGAACCGCGGGTTCCCGAGCCTCCAGGGCGTCCACCCCCACGGGCCGGGCAGCGTCAGCGTCATCGACCTCAGGACGAACCAGGTCTCGGCGACGTGGCCCGTCCCCGGCGGCGGGAGCCCGGACATGGGCAACGTCACCGCCGACGGCCGCCAGCTCTGGCTCAGCGGGCGCTACGACAGCTCCGTGTACGTCTTCGACACCGCCAGCGGCGCCGTCACCACGATCGCGGTGGGCACCCAGCCCCACGGCCTGTGCGTCTGGCCCCAGCCCGGCCGCTACTCGGTCGGCCACACCGGCATCCTGCGCTGAGGCGGCCGGCCGCACGGCCCGGGTGGCGGCAGGTCCCCGACGACGTCCTGGCGTCCCGCCAGACTGGTTCCGATGGCTGCCACACCACCGGCCCGCGCGCGGCTCGACCGCGAGACGCCGCGCCGGCTCATCCGCTTCCTCACCAGCGTCGAGGACGTCGTCTACCTGGCGCTCGCCCTGAGCCTGGTCGGGATCGCGATCGCGGGGCTTTACAACACCATCAGCGACTTGCTGAGCAGCAGCGGCGCCTTCGCGCCGACGATCACGAACGCGGTGAGCGGCATTCTCTTCGTCGTCATCGTGCTGGAGATCTTCCGCACCCTGGTGGCCCACCTCGAGGGCGGCGGGTTCCAGCTCCTTCCGTTCCTGGTCATCGGCATCATCTCGGCCGTCCGGCACCTCCTGCTCGTCGGCGCGCGCTCGGTGAACGGGAGCACGGCGTTCAACCACGCCCAGATCGAGCTCGGTGTGAGCGCCGGCGTGGCGCTCGTCCTCGCGATTGCCCTGGTCCTCGTCCAGCGCAGCGGGACGTCGAGCGCCGACGAGGGCGAGTAGCCGCGCCGGAGCTTCGACCGGTCACGACCGCGAGACCCGCGCCATGACCCGGCGGCGCCGAGGGCGGCTCGTGGCGCCGCTGACCGTCGCCCTCGCCGCGTGCGGGGGAGCCGCGGGGCACGTGGCGCGGTCCACCACGACGGCACCGCCGCCATCCACCGCGCCGGCCACCACGACGACGACGCTCCCCGCTGGGCTCCCGGTCGGGACGCTGGGCGTCGGCACCCGGGTCGACCAATACGTCGACACCAGCCGGCCCACCCCGCCCAACGGTGGAGCGCCGGGCGCCCCGACGCGCACGATGGCGACCTCGGTCTGGTACCCGGCGTCGACGGCGGCAGGCGCGGCACCGGTGGCGAACGCGGCGGCCGACCTCGCGCACGGGCCGTACCCGCTCGTCGTGTTCGCGCACGGCTTCGCGGTCACGCCGGGCACCTACGCCGAGCTGCTGGCCCGCTGGGCGTCTGCGGGCTACGTCGTCGTGGCACCGGCGCTGCCCCTGCTGAACGGCGACGCCCCGGGCGGCGCCAGCCACGCCGACTACGGGCCGCCGAACATCGCCGACCTCGACTTCGTGCTCGGCGAGGCGCTGCGGCGGGCGGCGACGCCCGGCGACCCCCTCGCAGGGCTCGTCGACGCCACGAAGGTCGCGGTCACCGGACACTCGGACGGCGAGGTGCTGGCCTACGAGCTCGCCTTCGTGTCGTGCTGCCACGATCCCCGCGTGAAGGCCGCGATCCCGATGGCGGGCGACCTCGCCAACGCCCGCGCCCTGCCCACCGCCACCGGCGTGCCGGTGCTCCACATCATGGACGACCACGACCAGTACGACCCCTACCCGGCGTCCATCGCCTTCGATCGTCAGAGCCTCCCGACCCCCCGCCAGCTGCTCACCCTCGTCGCGGCGAACCACCTGCCCCCGTTCACCCAGCCGTCCGACCCGCACTTCGACCTTGTCGCCCGCGCCACGGTCGACTTCCTCGACGCGACGTTGAAGAACCGGCCGGATGGCCTCGCCGCACTGCAGTCGCTCGTGGCGTCGGCGCCGACCGTGGCCGCCCTCGAGCAGTGATGCGGGGGCCGGGCGACGCGTCGGAGCACGGCCCGACCGACGTCGTCAGGTCGCGCGCGGCCTCGTCGGCGCCCCTCGGCCGTAGAGTCCGGCCCGATGCCACAGGGCGTGCGTGTCCCGGGGCTCCGGGCCCTCGCGGCGTCGACCGCGCTGGCGCCGGTCGCCGCGATCGCGCTGAGCGGCTGCTCGGGCGGGGGCGGGCTGGACGTGGTTGCTCTTCAACGCTCGATCACCGCGCAGGCACGCGCGGCCTACCCCGCGCTGGCGCCGACGGCGACGACGTGCCGGGGCGTCAGCGACCAGCGCCCGTTTGTCTGCTCGGTCCGCACCGCCACCGCGCCGCTCCGGGTGCGCGTGCGCCCGGCCCCGCGCGGCCGCGTCACCGTCGACACCGAGCAGACCGTGTTCGCGACCCAGGCGGCGTCCGCCTTCGTCATCGCCAACGGCTCGCTGCCGTCACTCGCCAGCTGCGGGACCGGCTCCACGATCGTGGCCGACCCCGGGAGCGTGGTGCCCTGCGACGTCACGTTCACCGACGGCACCAAGCAGTCGGCGCAGCTCCGGGTGCTCGACGCCGCCGGCAGCGTCCGGCTCGAGACGCCGGGAGCGCCCGGGCCGACGGGCGCGCCTGCGACCCCCGGCGGGACCGTGTCGTGGTCGCCCATCGGCCGCGCCGTGCTCGGCCGCCCGTCGACCTTCGGCGCCCAGGCCGAGGGGGTCGGGCTGGCCTGGCTCGACCCGCAGCTCCTGCACCCGGTGCTCGTGGCGGGGACGAGCGACCCACCCGGGAGCCCGGGCCCCTGGGGCGGGCAGGTCCCGCCGGCGCAGCGCCCGGCGCTGGCTGCCGCCTTCAACTCGGGCTTCAAGCTCGGTGACGTCCGCGGCGGCTGGGTGGGCTGGGGGACGGTCTGGCGCGCGCCGGAGAACGGGGACGCGTCCCTCGTCGTGGCCACCAGCGGGCAGGCCACCGTCGGCGTCTGGGGGCGCGACGTGTCGGGCGGCCCGGACGTGGCGTACGTGCGGCAGAACCTGACCCTGCTCGTCGACGGCGGGGCGCCGGTGGCCTCGGCGGGCAACCCGGGGGCGTGGGGGGCGAGCATCAGCGGCGCGAACACGTGGCGCTCGGCGCTCGGCGTCGACGCGCACGGTGCGCTCGTGTTCGCCGCCGGCGGCGGAATCACCCCCGCCGTCCTCGCCCGCGCCCTCGTCGCCGCGGGGGTCCAGCGCGCGATGGAGCTCGACATCAACCCGAGCTGGGTCAGCTTCAACACCTACCAGCCCGGGCCCGACGGCGTGCACGGCACGAAGGTGTACGGCCTCCACGCCAACGACCGGTACCTGAGCCCCGACTCGCGCGACTTCATCGCCCTGCTCGTCCGTCCCGTCGTGCAGTCCGGCGCCACCGCCAAGCTCGCCGGGCCACCGCTCCACGCGACCGTGAAGGCCAGCACCAGCTAGGCGGGACCAGCGGCGCGCGCCGGACCCGGCCTCCCGGTCGGGCGCGCGCCCGTGTCCTAGTCTTCGGCCGCCGCCGCGATGCGAGCGAGGAGAACGGCTGGTGCCCGTCCAGACCACGCGCCCGCAGGACTCGCCGCAGACGGTCGTCACCCGCTTCGAGTCGTCGCGCCGACGGTGGTTCGGTCCCGCCGCCGAGCAGCCCTATCGCCGTCGCACGACCGACTGGATCCGAGTCGTCACCGCAGCGGTGGTGCTGGCGGTGCTGTCCGTGCACGCCGGCAGCGTCACCCGCACGGAGCGGACGGTGTTCCAGTTCTTCAACTCGCTGCCGGCCGGGCTGCAGTCGCTCTTCGCCGTCTTCTACCGGCTCGGCGCGCTCTGGGCCGTGGCGCTGGTCGGAGCGGCGGCGCTCGTCGCCCGCCGCTGGCGCCTCGCCCGCGACTTGCTCCTCTCGGGCGCCCTCGCCTGGGGCCTGGCCCGGATCGTGGGCCTCGTCGTCGTCGAGCACGAGAGCCTGCGCCGCAGCCTCTCGGCCATCACCCGCCTCGGCAACACCACCCCGTCGTTCCCGAACGCGCGCCTGGCGCTGGTCGTCGCCGTGGTCGCCGCGGCCTCGCCGTACCTGACCCGCCCCTCCCGGAGGGTGGGCAAGGTCGCCGTGCTCGCCCTGCTGCTGGCCGCGCTGTACCTCGGGGTCGCCTACCCGAACGACCTCGCCGCCGGCGTGGTCCTCGGCTGGGCCGTGGCCGCCCTCGTCCACCTGGCCTTCGGCTCGCCGGGCGGCCACCCGACCGTGGCCCAGGTCGCGGCGACGCTCGCCGAGCTCGGCGTCGACGCCCGTGGGGTGCACCTCGCACCCCACCAACCCGAGGCGGCGACGCTCATGCTCGCCGAAGACGACGGCGGCCCCCTGGGGGTGAAGGTGCTCGGCCGAGACCAGACCGACGCCCAGCTCCTCGCCAAGCTCTGGCGCTTCACGGTCTACAAGGACTCGGGGCCCACCTTCTTCCTCACTCGGCTCCAGCAGCTCCAATACGAGGCGTACGCGATGCTGCTGGCCCGGGAGGCGGGCGTCCGAACCCCCGAGGTGCTCATCGCCGGGAGCGCCGGTCCGTCCACGGCGCTCCTCGTCGGCCGGCCGCCCGCCGGCCCCCGCCTCGCCGAGGCCGACCCCGCCGCTGTCACCGACCCGGTCCTCGACGACCTGTGGCACCAGGTCGCGACGCTCCACGGGGCCCGGGTGTCGCACGGGGTCCTGAACGCCGAGCACGTTGCGCTGAGCCCCGACGGACCGGCGGTCGTGGACTTCCGGTCGGCCACGGTCACCGCGGCGCCGGCCCGCGCCGCCGCCGACGTGGCCGAGCTGCTCACGGCCACCGCCGGGGTGGTGGGCGACCAGCGCGCCGTCGACGCGGCCGTGCGGGGCATCGGGCCGGACGGCATCCTCCTCGCGCTGCGGTTCCTGCAGCCGGCGGCGCTGTCCCGGGAGACCCGGGCCGCCGCCCGCTCCCGGAAGGAGCTCTCCGAGCGGCTGCGCCGGCTTCGGCAGCTCGGGGCCGCCGCCATCGACCGCAGCGAGCCCGAGCTGCTCGAGCTGCACCGGGTCAGCCGGACCAACCTCGTGCTGGCGGTCGGCACCCTCGTCGCCGTCGGCGGGCTCCTGAGCCAGATCGGCCAGCCGAGCCAGCTGTTCCACGCGGTCGCGCACGCCCACTGGCAGTGGCTCGTCGTGGCCTTCGCGCTCTCGATGGCGACGAACCTGGCCTACGCCGTGGCGCTGCTCGGCACCGTCCCCACCCGGCTCCCGCTCGGCCCCACCACCGAGCTGCAGGTCGCCATGTCGTTCTCGAACCTGGCCATCCCGGGCGTGGGCGGCACGGCGGTGCAGATCCGGTTCCTCCAGAAGCAGGGCGTCGACCTGGCCTCGGCCGTCGCCGCCGGCGGGGTGCTGAGCCAGGCCGCGGCGATCGTGACCCAGGTCGCCCTGCTCGGCTTGGCCCTGTGGCTGGCCCCGAACAGGCTCAACCTCGGCAACGTCAACGCCGCCGGCCTGCTGCCGATCCTCCTGATCGTGGCGCTCGTCCTCGGCCTCGCCGCCGCCGTGGTCGTCGGCGTGCCGCAGGTCCGTCGCTTCGCGCTGCCGCCCATCGAGCGCGCGATCACCACGATCTGGGACGCGCTGCGGTCACCCCGACGGCTGTCGATGCTCGTGGGCGGCAACGTGCTCGCCGCGGTCCTGTACGGGTTCTGCCTCGCGGCCTGCCTGGCCGCCTTCGGGCACACGCTCTCGTTCTGGTCCCTGCTGGCGGCCAACATCGTGCTCGGCACCCTCGCCTCCCTGATCCCGATCCCCGGCGGCGGTGCCGCCGTCGGCTCGGTCGGCCTGTCGGGCGCCCTGATCGCGTTCGGCGTCCCGAGCGAGGTCGCGGTCGCGGCCGTGCTCACGAACCAGCTGGTCGTGAACTACCTGCCCGCGGTCCCGGGCTGGTTCGAAACCACCCGGCTCGTGCGCCGCGGCTACGTGTAGTCGGCCCGGCCCGCGGAGCCGGTGCGAGGGGTCCGCGAACCCCACGGGTATCCTGCGGGCTCCGTATGTCTCCGCTCACGACGTCGGTCGAGCCGCTCGAGGGCAACAAGGTGCGGCTGCGCGTCGAGGTCCCCGCCGCCGACTTCGAGCGCGCCGTCGACGCTGCCTTCCGCAAGCTCGCTCGCGAGGTCCGGGTGCCCGGGTTCCGGCCCGGCAAGGCGCCGCGGGCCCTGCTGGAGGCCCGGCTCGGCAGCGACGTCGCTCGCGAGCAGGCGCTGCGCGACGCGCTCCCCGAGTACTACGCGCAAGCCGTCGAGGCCGAGGACATCGACGTGATCGCCGCGCCCGAGATCGACATCACGAAGGGCGAGGACAGCGGCGACGTCGGCTTCGACGCCGTCGTCGAGGTCCGCCCCGTGGTCGAGCTGCCCGGGTCCGACGAGGTTCGGGTCGAGATCCCGAGCCCGGGCGTCACCGACGAGGCCGTCGACGCGCAGGTCGACGCGCTCCGCGACCGCTTCGCCGACCTCGAGGACAAGGGCGGCCCGCTCGCCGACGGCGACTACGCCCAGATCGACATCAAGGCCTACGTCCACGACGAGGTCATCGACGCGCTCAGCGCCACCGACTACCTGTACGAGGTCGGCTCGGGCAGCGTGGTGCCGAAGCTCGACGAGGAGCTGCGCGGGAAGCGCGTGGGCGAGATCCTGAAGTTCAACGACGCGCTGCCCGAGCGGTTCGGCGAGCGGGCTGGCGACGAGGTCTCGTTCCAGGTGCTCGTGAAGGAATCGAAGCGCAAGGTGCTGCCCGAGGCCACCGACGAGTGGGCGTCGGAGGTGAGCGAGTTCGACACCATCGAGGCGCTGCGCGCCGACGCCCGGACCCGGCTCGAGACGATCGCGAAAGTTCGGGCCCAGCTGCTCGTTCGCGACAAGGTGCTCGAAACGGTCGCGGGGCTCGTCGAGGTCCCGATCCCGGACGCCCTCGTGGACCGCGAGGCCGAGCGGCGCCTCCACGACCTGGCCCATCGCCTCGAGCACCAGGGCGCCACGATCCCTGAGTACCTCGCCGCCACCCAGCAGGATCAGGGCGAGTTCGTGGCTGGTGTGCGCGCCGGGGCCACTGATGCCGTGCGCGCCGACCTGGCGTTGCGAGCGGTCGTCGCCCGCGAGCACATCGAGGCGACCGACGACGAGCTCGACCGGGAAGTCGAACGCTTGGCCGAGCGTCTCGAGCAGCAGCCGGCCAAGGTCCGGCGCGATCTCGAACGGAGGGGCGTCTTGGAGGCGATACGCTCGGACATCGCTCGCGGCAAGGCACTCCAGTTCCTGGTCGACCACGCCACCGTCGTCGACGAGGCCGGCCAACCGGTCGACCTGACGCTGCCCGACGAATCGGCCGCCGACGCCGAGACCCCCGCCACCGTCGGCCCTGACGCAGAGGAGCACGTGTGAGCGAGCCAACCCCGACCGGCCCCACCGCCGGCTACGCCTACCTGGTGCCGACGGTCGTCGAGCAGACCAGCCGCGGCGAGCGGGCCTTCGACCTGTACTCGCGGCTCCTCAAGGAGCGCATCATCTTCCTCGGCACGCCGATCGACGACGCGGTCGCGAACCTGCTGATGGCCCAGCTCATCCACCTCGAGAGCGAGGACCCCGACAAGGACATCTCGCTGTACATCAACTCGCCCGGCGGCGAGATCACGGCGCTGATGGCGATCTACGACACGATGCAGTACATCAAGCCCGCCATCCAGACCATCTGCATCGGCCAGGCGGCGTCGGCCGCGGCGGTGCTGCTGGCCGCCGGCACCAAGGGCAAGCGCTACGCGCTCCCGCACGCGCGCATCCTGATCCACCAACCGCACGGCGGCGCGTCCGGCCAGGCCGTCGACATCGAGATCCAGGCCAAGGAGATCACCCGCATGCGCGAGCTGCTGGACCAGATCCTGGCCCACCACACCGGTCAGCCGGTCGAGAAGGTCGGAACCGACACCGACCGTGACTTCATCATGAGCGCCGTCGAGGCGAAGGACTACGGGATCGTCGACGAGATCCTGACCAACCGCGAGCTGGCGTCGGTGGGGACCCCCGCCGGAGTCAGCTGAGCTCGGCCAGCCGAAGGGGGAGCGCGTCGTGGCGAAGTTCGGGGACGGGGGCGACCTCCTGAAGTGCTCGTTCTGCGGGAAGAGCCAGAAGCAGGTCAAGAAGCTCATCGCCGGACCCGGCGTCTACATCTGCGACGAGTGCATCGACCTCTGCAACGAGATCATCGAGGAGGAGCTCTCGCAGAGCTCCGAGGTTCGCTTCGACGAGCTGCCGAAGCCGCGCGAGATCTACGAGTACCTCAACGACTACGTGATCGGCCAGGACCAGGCCAAGAAGATCCTCTCCGTCGCCGTGTACAACCACTACAAGCGCGTGCAGGCGGGCGCGTACGGCGACGCCGAGGTCGAGCTCCAGAAGTCGAACATCCTGCTCATCGGGCCCACCGGGTGCGGCAAGACCCTCCTGGCCCAGACCCTGGCTCGGCTCCTGAAGGTGCCGTTCGCGATCGCTGACGCCACCGCGCTCACCGAGGCGGGCTACGTCGGCGTGGACGTCGAGAACATCCTCCTCAAGCTCATCCAGGCCGCGGACTACGACGTGAAGAAGGCCGAGACCGGGATCATCTACATCGACGAGATCGACAAGATCGCCCGCAAGGCCGAGAACCCGTCCATCACCCGCGACGTCTCCGGTGAGGGGGTGCAGCAGGCGCTGCTGAAGATCCTCGAGGGCACCACCGCCTCGAGCGCGTCGGGCGTGAACTCGAGCTCCACGTTGTCCAGTGCGAACGTGCGCTCGTACTGGCGGGACAGCGCGTTCTTCGGCTCGACCAGAATCTGCACCAGGGCATCCTTGAACAAGGGGGACACGGCGC
>DASZJD010000049.1 GCA_035948415.1 Acidimicrobiia bacterium
CGGACCGAAGGCGAGCGCGGGTCGGATGCCGGCCCACGACGGCGGGGCGAGGGGACGCAGCCACCGGTGGCTCCCCGCCGGCGACCCGGCGTACGGGATCCCGAGGAACCGCCGCACGGGGCTCCCGTCGGGCGCCGAGACGGTCACGCCCTCGAGCGTGCCGGACGCGGTGTCGAGCCGCGGCGCGCTCACCGCGCCTCACTCGCGCGTTGACGCTGGGGCCACGGGGACACGGGGTCCGACACCGCGGTGACCCACCGCCTCGAGGCGGTCACGGCGTGCCGCCGCCGGATCGTCCGCGCCCGCACCGCCGAGACCGTCGACGCCGGGTCGGCCGGCAACCGCGCCCCGGTGATCGCGTAGGTTGGTCGCGGTGGCGAAGGTCGACGCGTCCTTCACGCCCCGGGCCATGGCTCCGATCGGCGTCGAGCTCACCGACCGCCAGAAGCTCGCGTGCCTGCACCGGATCCTCGCCGGGCTCGGGTTCAACGAGAACATGGCCGGTCACGTGACCATGATCGCGGACTCGGGCGGCAGCCTCTGGGCCAGTCCCTGGGGGCTCTGGTGGGACGAGGTACGGGCGAGCGACCTCTGCCGGGTGTCACCGGAGGGTGAGGTGCTCGACGGACGGTGGGACGTCAGCCCCGCCATCTTCGTGCACACCGAGCTGCACCGGACCCGACCCGACGCCCGGGTCGTCGTGCACAACCACCCGTACCACGCCACGCTCCTGGCGACGCTCGGGCGCCTGCCGGAGATCACCCATCAGGCGGCGTGCATGTTCGACGGCGCCCTGGCCCTCGTGGACGAGTACCAGGGCCAGGTCCTCGACCGGGACGCCAGCGCCTGGCTGGCCGCACGAGTCGGCGCCGCCGACGGCGTGATCCTGGTCAGCCACGGGGCGCTGGTCATCGGCGGGTCGGTCGAGGAGGCGACCTACCGGTCGGCGACCTTCGATCGCATGTGCCGCCTCACCGCCGACGCGCTGGTCAGCGGGCACCCGACCCGGGAGATCGCCCCCGAGCACCGCGCCGCCCTGAAGGCCGCGTTCCGGACCCACGCGCTCGACGCCTACTGGAACGGCGCGGTGCGCCTGCTCCTGGCCGACGACGCCAGCGTGCTCGACTGACGGGAGGAGCCGTGCCGGTCACGATCGACGAGCTCTCGAACATGGAGTCGTTCGGGGGCGGCGGCCAGCGCCGGGCCGAGGTGACGCTCCTCCCCGACCCCGAGCCTCGCGAGGCGCGGTTCACGGTGATCTCGACCGACGATCACGTCGTCGAGCCGCCGCACATGTGGGAGGGCCGCTTCCCCGCCCGGCTCGCCGACCACGCGCCGCGGGTGGTCGCCGCCGAGGACGGCGGCGAGCGGTGGCTCTGGAACGGCGAGCTCATCGCCAACGTCGGGTTCAACGCCGTCGCCGGCCGACCGACCACCGAGTACGGGTTCGAGCCCACCCGGTTCGACGAGATGCGCCGAGGGACCTGGGACATCCACGCGCGCATCCACGACATGGATCTGAACGGCGTCTACGCCAGTGTGTGCTTCCCCTCGTTCCTACCCGGGTTCGTCGGCCAACGCATCTCGCTCGCCCCCACCGAACCCGAGCTCGGCCTCGCCGCGATGCGGGCCTGGAACGACTGGATGCTCGAGGAGTGGTGCGGCACGGACCCGGACCGCATGGTGGCGCTCCAGCTGCCCTGGCTGCGCGACCCGCACGTGGCCGCGGAGGAGATCCGACGCAACGCCGACCGTGGCTTCAAAGCCGTGACCTTCTCCGAGAGCCCCGACAAGCTCGGGCTCCCCTCGATCCACACCGGCTACTGGGACCCGTTCCTCGCCGCCTGCGAGGAGACCGCCACCGTGGTCTGCCTCCACGTCGGATCCTCGTCGACGTCTCCGTCGACGACCGAGGACGCGCCCCCGGAAACCATCGCCGTCCTCTTCTTCGCCTACGGCATGTACGCCGCCGTCGACTGGCTCTACTCGCGGATCCCGGTGCGGTTCCCGGGCATCAAGATCTGCATGTCGGAGGGCGGGATCGGCTGGGTCGCGGCGCTCATGGATCGCCTCGACCACTGCTTCGAGTACCAGACGGGCTACCTGCACACGTGGGAGGGCGTGGCCGAGACCCCGACCGAGGTCCTCCAGCGCAACTTCTGGTGGTGTGCGCTCGACGACGAATCGGCGTGGGCGACGCGCCACCGGATCGGGGTCGACCACCTGGTCGTCGAGTCCGACTACCCGCACGCCGACTCGACCTGGCCCGACACGCAGGCGGTCCTGGCCCGACAGCTCGCAGGAATGCCGGACGACGAGGTGCGCGCGGTGTGCTGGGCGAACGCCGCCGCGCTCTTCCGTCATCCGGTCCCGGCCACGGCACGCCCGTAGCCGGCTGCCCCGTCGGCCCGGCGCGCGTCCTTCGCTCGAGGTCCGGGCGCTCGCTCCGACCCCGACGCCGGGGAAGGCGGCGTCACTGCCGTCTGGTGACCGTGATGATCTCCGGGCTGGCGTCGGTGAGCGGCTGCCGGTCCCAGTCTCCGAGCTGCTCCTCGATCCCCAGGCCCGCGCCGGACAGGAACGAGGACAGCTCCTCCTCGCCGAGGAACCGCAAGGTGCTCGAGCTCTTCTTCGGCCCGTCCCAACCGGGACTGGAGAAGGTCTGGGTGAAGCGAACGACGTCGCCGATGACCGGCGTCTCGACCTGACGCGAGTACCGGACGACCGCGCGGCCGGGCCGGGCGATCGCAACCGGCGTCTCCGTCGTCCAGTCCTCCCACGCTCGGACTCGCGGGTTGCGGGTCTCGAACACGAAGCGCCCGTCGGCCGTGAGGGCGGACCGGATTGCGATGAGCGATGCTCGGATCTCGTCGTCGTCGACGAGCACCTGGAAGGCGTGGCCGGTCATGACGACCAGATCGAACTCCTGATCCCAGGCGACAGACGCGAGGTCACCGAGGACCCACTCGATGTCCGAGCGGGACCGAGCCTGCCCGAGCATCGCGTCGGCGGGATCGAGCCCGCAGAGCCGCCCAGGATGACCGGCCTGTCGGGCCAGGCGGAGCAGCTCACCGGTCCCGCACCCGACGTCGAGCACGCTGCCCGCGGCCATCACGAGCGGCAGGTAGAAGCTGAAGTCGGGTCGCCCTCGGCAGAGCACGTCATACAGCTCGGCGAGACGAGGATCGGCGAACAGCCGATCAACGGCCATCGCTGCTGCTCCCGGACATCTCACCCTCGTCGGCGTCGGATCGAGCGCTGGTGTCGCTCGGTGGTCGGGTCAATTGTCACACGGGTCGCGCGCGGCGAGGACCGATCTACGGCTTGGCGACGAGGTGGGAGCAGTCGGCGAGCCCTCGAGCGAGCTTCGATGAGGGCGCGCGACACCACCGGCCCCGCCCGTGCGAGTCAGCCCCGTTGACGGGATCGTTCCCGCTCGGCCCGCGGAGCGCCCTGTGCAGCGGAGCGGGCGAGCATCGGCCGTGCTTGACCCTCGACACCGATGCTGGCACCGTCGACCGGTGGCGCCACCCCTCGTCATCCAGCCCCGGTTCCGGGGCCCACCCGACAGCGCCAACGGCGGCTATGCCTGCGCGATGGTCGCCGGATCGATCGCGGGCGCGGCCGAGGTCACGCTGCACGCGCCGCCGCCGCTCGGGCAGCCCCTCGACCTTCGACCAGACGAGGACCGCGTCGCGCTCCTCGCCGGTGACGAGCTCCTCGCGACGGCGCGCCCAACCACGATCGACCTCGATGTCCCCGCCTCCGTCAGCCTCGAGGAGGCGCGGCGCGCCTCGTCCCGATACGAGTGGATGGACGACCACCCGTATCCGACGTGCTTCGTCTGCGGGCCTCAGCGCCCGGTCGGTGACGGCTTGCGGATCTTCCCCGGAGCCATCGACGACCGATCCCGGTACGCCGCCCCCTGGACACCCGATCCCTCGCTCGCGGACGCCGACGGGCAGGTCCGGCCCGAGTTTGTCTGGGCTGCGCTCGACTGCCCAAGCGGCATCGTCACCGACCTCTTCGGAGACGTTGGCCTCATCCTCCTCGGGCGCCTCGCCGTCGACATCAGCCGCCCGATCGCGGCCGGCTCGCCGTGCGTGGTCACGTCCTGGCCCCTCCAGCGGGACGGTCGGAAGCTCCACACCGGATCGGCTCTCTTCTCGGACAACGGCGACGTGCATGCGATTGCGCGCGCCGTCTGGATCGAAGTTCGATCCAGCCGCTGAGCCCGCACCCTCCCACTCGGGCTCCGACCGGCTGGCGTCGACCGCCACGTGAGGGCCGGCTCCGGGCCCGCGGTCGCCGTCGTCACCGGCGCGAGGTCGGGTCTGGCCCTCACGGATCACGGTGCGCGGCGCGGAACCTGCGCGCTGCCGGTCGGGTCAGCGGCGCATGGCGATGATCGTGCTCAGCGTCGGGGCCATCCGCGCCTCGGACGCCAGCAGATCCGGATGCTGGAGCCAGTGGAGCCGGGCTTGATCGAGGACCTGGCGGCTGCCCTGGACCCCGTCGACCTCGCCCGCCGCACGGGGTGGCCAGCGGTCCCACGGTGTCCAGTCGTCGATCACCAGTGACCCGCCGCCGCGCAGCGCCTCGCGGGGAGCGACCGGCGTGTCGCCGGCGGTCTTGCCGCTTCCGCCTCCGTCGAGGACCAGCAGGTCGAAGGGACCGTGTTCGAGCAACGCCGGCCAGTCGCCGGTGAGGACCTGGACCTGTCGGTACGGCGCGAACAGCTCTCGGGCGGCCTCGGCGCGGGCTCGGTCGCGTTCGATGCTCACGAGCCGCGTGGTCGGGTCGGCGGCGCTCAGCATCCAAGCCAAGCCGACCCCACAGCCGGTTCCGGTCTCGCCGATGAGACCGCCGGGTCGGCCCTGGGCCAGCAACGCCAGGAGGCGACCCTGCGCGGGGTGACACGAATACGGAAAGCGCATCGAACGGGCGAGCTCCACGGCGCGCTCGACCAGAGCGGGCAGGCCGCGCTCGCCGTCATACGAAGCGGTACCCGTCAGGCACACGCCGACCCGCCCGGCTGCGCCCAGATTCGCCGCATCAGACCTCCGGCGCTTCGGGTTGAGGATTCGTGCGGCCGGCAAGTCTCGATCGAGCGACGGCAGCGCGCCTCGGATCCATCGCCCCTCAGTCTCTCCGGGCGCAGCGCGGTGCCAACCACCATTTCTCGGAGCCGCGCCGATCGCTCGGCTGAGGGCGTCGTGCGAACGGACGCGCCGTGGCCCAGCGGTCGGGGGGAGACCGCCGGGCCACGGGGAACTGCTCGAGGGCGGCGGCCCACGCCGCGCCACGTCGAGCGCACGTCGGGGGCCCCTCAGGCGTCCCGCCGGACGAGGGCGACGCCGGCGACGACCAGCGCCACCGCCACGTACGCGACGAGCAGGACGAGCCCCGCCGTCGGCCGCAAGAGGTCACTCGTGTGGCGGACGGCGAAGAGGGCCCGGCCGGCGCCGCTCGGCAGGTACTTCGCCACGTCGGTGTTCCACGGTGACGGCAGCGCGTTCGAGAGCAAGGGGAGCACCAGGACGAGCGCGACCAGCGCCGAGATGGCGCCCGCGGTGCGACGCAGCAAGGTCCCGAACGCCAAGCCGAGCAGCCCCACCGCGGTGAGGAAGACGGCGGCGCCGAAGACGGCGCGCAGCGCGCCGGGGTCCCCGAGCGAGATGCCGACGTGCTTCCCGGCGAGGAGCGTCTGCCCGACGAGGAACGCGCCCAAGCAGGCGACGAGGGACACCACGAACGCCGCCGCCGCGAACACGACGACCTTCGCCGCGAGGACGGCTCGCCGCTGCGGGACCGCGGCCAGCGTCGTGCGGATCATGCCCGTGCCGTACTCGGAGCTGATGACGAGGACCCCGAGCACGCCGATCGCCAGCTGGGCCAGGAAGAGGCCGTTGAGACTGGTCAGCGCCGGGTCGAGGATGGCGCGCTCGTGGAGGCTGAGCCGATCCCAGCGGCTGACCACGGCGAAAGAGAAGAGGGCGCCGAGCCCGACCGTGAGCACCAGGGTGACCACGAGCGTCCACACGGTGGAACGAACCGACCGCAGCTTCGTCGCCTCGGAGGCGATCGTCGCCCCGAGCACGGAGCCGCCCGCCGGTGGGCGGACGGCGACGGCGTCGGTGGTCATCGTGGCTTGCACGGCGTCACGCTCCTGTGGTGGCGGCCGGGGTCGCGGCCCGGTACTCGACGGACTCGTTCGTGAGCTCGAAGAACGTCTCCTCGAGCGAGGCGTGCTCGGGCGTGAGCTCGTGCAGCGGGATCTGGTGCGCGGCGGCCAGCTCGCCGACGGTGGGGGCGTCCAGACCCCGAACCGACAGCGTTCCGTTCCCGTCAGGCTCGACGGTGCCGTGCTGCGCGCGCACGAGGTCGGCCAGCTCCGGCGCTCGGGGGGAGCGCACCAGCACCTTTCCCCCGGCCCGGCTGGTCAGCTCGCGGATGGGACCCTCGGCGATGAGGTGCCCCCGGCCGATCACGATCAGGTGCTCGGCGGTGAGCGCCATCTCGCTCATGAGGTGGCTGGAGACGAACACGGTGCGGCCCTCGGCGGCCAGGCCCTGGAACAGCTTGCGGACCCACACGATGCCCTCGGGGTCGAGGCCGTTCACCGGCTCGTCGAACATGAGGGTGGCGGGGTCGCCGAGGAGGCTGGCGGCGATGCCGAGCCGTTGCCGCATCCCGAGCGAGAACGTGCCGACTCGCTGGCGAGCGGCCGTCTCCATGCCCACGAGCTCGAGCACCTCGTCGACGCGCCGTCGCGGGATGCGGTTGCTCTGGGCGAGGGCCCAGAGATGGTCCACGGCGCGACGGCCGCCGTGCACGAAGCCGGCGTCGAGGAGCGCCCCGACCTCGTGCAGCGGGAAGCGCGTCGTCTCGTAGCGGCGCCCGTCCACCGTGACCGCGCCGCCCGTCGGGTGGTCGAGGCCCAGGATCAGTCGCATCGTGGTGGTCTTCCCGGCCCCGTTCGGGCCGAGGAAGCCCGTCACGTGCCCGGGCCGCACCGTGAA
>DASZJD010000050.1 GCA_035948415.1 Acidimicrobiia bacterium
CCACCGCACGATCGCCGCCGCCGGCGGCTCGACCTCGCGACGGACCATGGCCAGGCCGACGACGCGCTCCTCGCCCGGGACCGCGGCCGCGCTCGTGACCGCCCCCCGGTCGCGACCGTCCACCACGACGGTGGCGCCCCGGGGCGGCGGCGAGGACCCGGGCATGCGCACGCCGCGCAGGAAGCGGTTGACGTGGCCGCGGGTGTCGATGCGGCAGACCAGCTCCTGCCCGATGAAGCAGCCCTTCGTGAACGACACCGCGTCGCGCTCCAGGAACGCCTCCTGGGGGATCGTGGCGCTGTCGACGTCGACGCCCAGTCGCGGCACGCCGGCCTCGATGCGGAAGACGTCGAAGCGCTCGGGTGGCCACCGCTCGACGTCGGCGGGAAGGCCGGCGACCAGGTCCCGGACCGCGGTGAGGGGGCCGAGCAGGTCCACGCCCGGCTCGGTCCCCCAGCGCGTCGCGAGGGCGTGGAGCGGGCCCGGCTCGGCGTCCACGCCCACGAGCGTGGCGAGGCCGGTGGTCGCGGTGCGGTCCTCGAGCTCGACCTGCACCCGGATCCGGAAGCGGTCGAGCGACGTCGCCAGCCGGGGGCCGTAGTCGGCGTCGGTGTCGAGCCACCACTCCTCCCCGACCCGCAAGGCCCGGAACGCCACGTCGAGCTTGCCCTGGGGGGAGAGCAGCAGCGCGGCGGCGTGCTCCCCGTCGCCGATCGGGTCGAGGTCCTGCGACACGAGGCTCTGCAGGAACGACGTCGCGTCGCGGCCCCGCACGACGACCAGGCCTCGGGGCGACCGGTCGGCGACGAAGCGGCTCGTCACGGCAGGGCCAGCGGCTCGAGGCGTCGTGCCGCCGCCGCCGCCGTCAGCAGGGCCCGGGCCTTGTTCGCGCACTCGAGGTCCTCGTCGGCGGGGTCCGAGTCGGCCACGATCCCGGCGCCGGCCTCGACGCTGGCCCGGCCGTCGGCTCCCCACACCATCGTGCGGATGGCGATGGCGGTATCGAGGTTGCCGGAGAAGTCGACGTACCCCACCACCCCCGCGTACGGGCCCCGCTTCACCGGCTCGAGCTCGTCGATGATCTCCATCGCCCGCACCTTCGGCGCGCCGCTGACGGTGCCGGCGGGGAAGGTGGCGCGGAGCACGTCGACCGCGGTGCGGCCGGCCTCGAGCTGGCCCGAGACCTGGCTCGTGAGGTGCATGACGTGCGAGTAGCGCTCGAGGGTCATGAGCTCGTCGACCTGCTCGGTGCCGAACCGGACGACCCGCCCCACGTCGTTGCGGGCCAGGTCGACGAGCATGACGTGCTCGGCCCGCTCCTTCGGGTTCTCGGACAGCTCGGCGGCGAGCCGCCGGTCGTGCTCCTCGGTGCGACCGCGGTACCGGGTGCCGGCGATCGGGCGGCTGATCACGCGCCCGTCGAGGACCTGCACCATCGGCTCCGGCGACGAGCCGGCCAGCGTCACGTCGCCGTGTCGCACCAGGTACATGTAGGGCGACGGGTTCACCTGCCGCAGCACCCGGTACACGTCGAAGGGGTCGACCGGTTCGACGAGGTCGAAGCGCTGGGCCAGCACCACCTGGAAGATGTCGCCGGCGAGGATGTGCTCGCGCGCCACCTCGACCGCGTCGCGGTAGTGCGCGCCGGGCATCGTGGAGCGCACCGCCGGCAGCTCGGTCGGCGCGTCGGCGGGGGGACGGGAGGGCACGTAGGGCAGCGGCCGGGCCAGGTCGTCGACGAGGGCGTCGAGGCGGGCGGCGGCCCGGTCGTAGGCGGCGTCGACGTCGGGCTCGCCGTCGAGGAACACGTTCTCGATCAGGTAGAGGCGCTGGCGGAAGTGGTCGAACGCGGTCACGTGCCCGGTGAGGAACAGCACCGCGTCGGGGAGCCCGAGGTCGTCGCGGGGGACGGCCGGCAGCCGCTCGACCTCGCGGACGACGTCGTACCCGAGGTAGCCGACCACGCCACCGTGGAACGGCGGCAGGTCGTCGAGACGCGGGGCCCGGTACACGGCCAGCAGCGCCTCGAGCGCGGCGAGGGCACCGCGGTCGAGGGGCACCGACGCCGGCGCCGGGCCGCCGTCGACCGTCACCGCCGGGCCGTGCGCCACCAGCGTGAGCGCCGGGTCGCGCCCGAGGAACGAGAAGCGGCCCCACCGCTGCGCGTGCTCGACCGATTCCAGGAGGAAGCCGGGCGGGCCGCCGGGGTCGGCGCCGACCAGCTTCACGAACGCGGACACCGGCGTCTCGAGGTCGGCGAGCACCTCCCGCCAGACCGGCACCACCGTGTGCCCCGCCGCCAGCGACCGGAACTCCTCGCGCGTGGGGCGGAGGCCGTCCCCGGTCACGCCGCGTCGTCGCCGAAGCGACGGAAGAAGCAGCTGAACGCGCCGGTGTGGCAGGCGCCTCGGCCCTCCTGCTCGACGACGAGCAAGAGCGCGTCGCCGTCGCAGTCGTAGTAGGCCTCGCGCAGCCACTGGCGGTCGCCGGACGTGTCGCCCTTGCGCCAGAGCTCCTGGCGGCTGCGGCTCCAGAACACGGTCCGGCCCTCCTCGAGGCTGCGGTGCAGCGAGGCCTCGTTCATCCACGCCAGCATGAGGACCCGACCGCTGGCCTGGTCCTGGACGATCGCGGGCACGAGCCCGTCCGCGCCCCAGCGGATCTCGTCGAGGTCGGCGGCGCGGACGGGGACGGGCGTCGCGGTCGGGGCCATCGCGATCGAGCGTAGCCGTCGCCCTGCCGGGCTCCGGCGGGAATGCGCGTCGCGCGAGACTCCCCGACCGGATGGCTGGGCTGCCCGAACCCCCACGCGCGCCACGGCGCCCGACCGAGCTGCGACACGGCGACGACGTGCGCGTCGACGAGTGGTACTGGCTGCGCGAGAAGGACGACCCCGCCGTGCGCGCGCACCTCGAGGCCGAGAACGCGTACACGGCCGCAGTGCTGGCGCACCTCGAGCGGCAGCGGCAGCGGCTCTTCGAGGAGATCAAGCGACGCGTCGTCGAGACCGACGTCGGCGCGCCCGTCCGCCGCGGCCCGTTCCAGTACTTCGCCCGGACGATCGAGGGGCGGCAGTACCCGCTGCACTGCCGTCGCCCGGCCGAGGCGCCGCCGCCCGAGCCCGGCGAGGAGCCCGGCGCGGTCGGCGGCGAGGAGCTGCTCCTCGACGAGAACGCCCTCGCTCGGCCCGGCGAGTACTTCGCGCTGCGCGGCCTGGCGGTCTCGCCCGGCCACGGCCTCCTCGCGTACGCCGTCGACCGCTCGGGCGGCGAGCGGGCCCAGCTGCGGTTCCGGGACCTCGACGCCCGTGGCGACCTCCCCGACGTCGTCGACGACACGTACTACGGCCTGGCGTGGGCCGACGACCGCACGATCCTCTACGTCCGCCCCGACGCCGCCATGCGCCCGTTCCAGGTCTGGCGCCACCGCCTCGGGACGACCGAGGACGCCCTCGTCTACGCCGAGCCCGACGAGCGGTTCTACGTCACCGTCGAGCGAGCCCGGTCGGGTCGGGCGCTCGTGATCGAGAGCGAGTCGAAGACCACGAGCGAGGCGTGGCTCGTCGACCCCGCCCGTCCGGAGGCGCCGCCGTCGATCGTCGCGGCCCGGGAGCCCGGCCTCGAGTACCACGTCGAGCACCATCACGGCCCCGACGGCGACAAGCTGTTCATCCTCACGAACGCCGACGGCGCCGAGAACTTCCAGGTGATGGTGACGCCCGCCACCTCCCCGGGACGGGACCGGTGGCGGCCGCTCGTGGCGCCGCGCCCGGACGTCCGGGTGGAGCGCGTCGACGCGTTCGCGGGCCACCTCGTCGTCTCGGAGCGGGCCGGCGGCGCCCCGCGGCTCCGCGCCCTCGACCTCGCGTCCGACGCCGAGGCCGTCGTCGAGACCGGCGACGCGGTGGCCACGACCTGGCTCGGCGCCACGCCCGAGTTCGACACGACCGTGCTGCGGGTCGGGGCGACGTCGCTGCTCCTCCCCGTGACCGACTACGACTACGACCTCGCGTCGGGCCGAGCCACGGTCGTGAAGCGGCAGCGGGTCACCGACTACGACCCCGACCGCTACGAGACGTCGCGGCTGTGGGCCCGCGCCGAGGACGGGGTGGAGGTGCCGATCTCGCTAGTGCGCCGGCGGGACGCGCCGACCGACGGGAGCGGGGCGCTCCTCCTCTACGGCTACGGCGCCTACGAGATCTCGATCGACCCGACGTTCTCGATCAGCCGGCTCAGCCTCCTCGAGCGCGGCGTCGCGTACGCGATCGCGCACGTGCGGGGCGGCGGCGAGCTCGGCCGCCGCTGGTACGAGGACGGCAAGCTCGACCGCAAGCGCAACTCGTTCACCGACTTCCTCGCCTGCGCGCGCCAGCTCGTCGCCGCCGGCCACACGTCGCCGGCGCGGCTGGTGGCGCGTGGCGGCAGCGCCGGCGGGCTGCTCATGGGCGCGGCGTTGAACCTGGCGCCCGAGCAGTGGCGCGCCGTCGTCGCCGAGGTGCCGTTCGTCGACTCCCTGACGACGATGCTCGACCCGTCGCTCCCCCTCACGATCACGGAGTGGGACGAGTGGGGCGACCCGGCCGCCGACCCGCACCTCTACGCGTACATCCGGAGCTACTCGCCGTACGACAACGTCCGGGCGACGCCGTACCCGGCGATCCTCGCCACCGCCGGCGTCACCGACCCGCGCGTCCAGTACTGGGAGCCGGCGAAGTGGGTGCAGCGGCTGCGGGCGACGACGACCGGCGACGCGCCGACGCTGCTGAAGACGGAGCTGGAGGCCGGCCACCACGGCCGCAGCGGCCGCTACGACACCTGGCGGGAGGAGGCGTTCGTGCTGGCGTTCGTCCTCGACGCGCTGGGCCGCACCGACCCCACCGCGGGGCGCTGAGCCGCCGGTCGTCGTCGGCCCGCGCCGGGGTCAGCCGTCCATTCGCAGCGTCGCCGCCAGCTGTCGGCTCTGGGCCAGGAGGGTGCCGTCGGGGGCCCACACCTCGCCGTCCTCCTCCATGAAGCCGTCGGCGGCGACGGTGGTGCGGAACACGGCCAGGACGAAGGCGCCGGCGGCCAGGCCCGGGTGCGGCAGCCGGGACCGGAAGTGGACCGTGAGGTCGATGGTCGGGACGAAGAGCGGCTCGTCGACCCGGGTGAAGATCGCCGGCATCCAGGCGTCGGCCACGGCGGCGACGGCCGGCGCGTCGAGGAGCTGGGGCTCCTCGGGGCGGATCCAGCCGCCGGTGACCGCGTGCGCGGCGCGGGGCCCGCCCGGCTCCACCCGGCCGAGGGCCCAGCGGGTGTCCCACCGCGACGCGATCGGCGGCGCGTCGGGCGGCGGCACGGAGGGTACGAGCGCCTCGCTCGGCGGCACGGTCGGGGGCTCGAGGTCGCAGAAGGACGGACCCGGCCGCGGGGCCGAGCACGCGGCGAGCGCCAGCGCCACCAGCCGGTCGCCCTGGACCACGCGCGCCGAGCAGGAGCTCAGGGACCGCCCGACCCGCTCGAGCCTGGTCCGGATCGACACCTCGCCGGCCTCCGGGGGCGCGACGTAGTGGACCGTCATCGACCGGGGCACCCGGACCGGGTCGCCGACCCGGGCCTCGAGCGCCCGCAGGATGATGGCGGCGAGGTAGCCGCCGTTCGGCCCGCGCACGACCGACCACGCCGGGTCGATCCGAGCCTCGAACGTGTCCTCGTCGCGGCGCACGACGGCGCTGTCCCGCTCGAACCGGGTGGCCGGGGCGGCGGGCATCGGATGACGGTACCGGGCGCCTACGCTCCCGGCTCAGTGTCGACGCCTCGACCGGTCTCGATCGTGACCGACGACGGGCACACGCTCGAAGGGGAGCTGGCGGTCGCCGACCGGGAGCGGTGCGGGATGGTGCTCTGCCACCCGCACCCGCAGTTCGGCGGCACCATGCGGTCGATCGTGATCAGCGCCCTCTTCGGCGCCCTCCCCGCGGTCGGCGTCACGTGCCTGCGGTTCAACTTCCGGGGCGTCGAGGGCAGCGAGGGCTTCTACGACGAGGGCCGGGGCGAGCGCCTCGACGCGGCCGCCGCCGTCGGCACGCTCGCCGACCGGCTATCGCCGGCGACGCCGCTGGTCCTGACGGGCTGGTCCTTCGGCGGCGACGTCGCCCTCTCGACCGTCGTGCCGCGCCTGGCCGGGTGGCTCGCCGTCGCGCCGCCGCTCCACTTCGTCGACGAGCCGCCCGCGGTGGCCGCGGACCCGCGCCCGAAGCTGCTCGCCCTCGCCGAGCACGACGAGGTGCGCCCGCCCGCCGAGGTCGAGGCGCAGGTCCGGTCCTGGCCGTCGACCGAGGTGGTCGTGGTCGACGGGGCCAGCCACTTCTTCGTGGGTCGCACCGACCGCCTGGCCGAGCTGGCGCAGCGGTTCGTGGCCCGGGTGGCGGCGCCCGGGCGCGAGCACCCCGGGGCGGGCCCGGGCGCGTGAGCGGGCGGCCGGGCTCGGCCGCCGCCGATCAGCGGGTCAGGGCCGGGGCGAAGCCGTGACGGTCGAGAAAGGCGTGCCGGCGCTCGACCGCCGACCGCCAGTGGGCGAGATCGTGCTCGAAGTTGCTGCGGTCGCCGTCCTCGTACGCGTGCTCGAGCTCGTCGAACGCCGCGTCCTCGGCGTCGAGCAGCTCTCGGTAGCGCAGCAGGAACGCGTCGTCGATCGTCGCCGCTTCGTCCATGCGTCTCCCTTCCCGGTGGGCACGTCCCGGACGGTACCCGAGCCGGCGGCGCCGTTCACGGGTCGCCGGCCACGGCCGCCAGCGCCTCGCCCAGGGTGAAGCGGCCCTCGTAGAGGGCCCGCCCGACGACGGCGCCGGCCAGGCGGCGCCCGGCCTCGTCGAGGGCGGCGAGGGCGGCGAGGTCGGCCAGGCTGCCCACCCCCCCGCTGGCGATCACCGGCACCGCCGTGACGGCGAGCACCGCCGCCAGCTGGCCCCGGTCGGGGCCGCTCATGGTCCCGTCCCGGGAGATCTCGGTGACGACGAGGGCCGTGACCCCCACCGACTCGAAGCCGCGGGCCAGCTCGAGGAGGTCGCGGCCGCTCGTCGTGCCCCAGCCCTCGGTGGCGACCTCGCGCCCGCGGGCGTCGAGGCCCACCGCCACCCGGCCCGGGTGCGCCACGCAGAGCTCCTCGACCAGCGCCGGCCGCTCGACCGCGGCGGTGCCGACGACGACCCTCGCCGCGCCGGCGAGCAGCAGCGCGCCGGCGGCCTCGAGGCTGCGCACCCCGCCGCCGGCCTGGACCGCGCACGGCACCGTCGACGCGATCGCCTCGACGACCGCCAGGTTCGCCGGCTCCCCGGTTCGGGCGGCGTCGAGGTCCACGACGTGGATCCACTCGGCGCCGGCGCCCGCGAACGACCGCGCCACCGCGACCGGGTCGTCGGCGTAGACGGTCTCGGCGTCGAAGTCCCCCCGGGTCAGGCGCACCGCCCGCCCGGCGCGCACGTCGATCGCCGGGTAGAGGGTCAGCACCGGCTACAGCGCGCCCTTCGTCGACGGGATCGACGTCCCCTCGACCCGCACCGCGTCCCGCAGCGACCGGGCCACCCCCTTGAAGGAAGCCTCGATCACGTGGTGGCCGTTCCGGCCCGACAGCGACCGCACGTGGAGTGTGAGCATGGCGGCGACGGTCAGCGCGCGCCAGAACTCCTCGCACAGCTGGGGGTCGAAGGTCCCGATCCACTCCGCGACCGGGTCGACGTCGTAGACGAGGTACGGGCGCCCGGAGAGGTCGAGCGCGACCTGCACGAGGGCCTCGTCGAGCGGGACCAGCGCCGAGGCGAACCGCCGCACGCCGGCCTTGTCGCCGAGCGCCTCCCGCAGCGCCTCCCCGAGGGCGATGCCCACGTCCTCGACCGTGTGGTGCAGGTCGACCGCCAGGTCGCCCTCCGCCTCGATGCTGAGGTCGAACCCGGCGTGCTTGCCGAGCTGCTCGAGCATGTGGTCGAAGAACGGGATCCCGGTCGAGGCCTGGGCCTCGCCGCGGCCGTCGACCACGAGCACGAGGTCGACGCGCGTCTCGCTCGTGGACCGGTGGCGCTCGGCCCGTCGCGGCGCGCTCACGCCGCCTCGCCGATCGAGTCTCGGAGCGCGTCGAGGAGGGCGTCGTCCTCGGCCGGGGTCCCCACCGTGATGCGCAGGCAGTCCTCGAGCCGGGGGACGTGCGAGAAGTCGCGGACCAGCACGCCCCGGGCCACCAGCCGCTGCCAGAGGGCGTGGCCGCCGCCGTCGACGCGCACGAGCACGAAGTTCGCGCCCGACGGGAACACGGTGAGGCCGGGGAGACGGCCGAGGGCGCCGACCAGCCGGTGCCGCTCCCCCACCAGCGCCTCCACCCGGGCGCGCATCTCGGCCTCGAAGGCCAGCGCGGTGACGCCGGCCACCTGGGTCGGGGCCGCGAGGTGGTACGGGAGGACGACCCGCTCGAGCTGCTCGACGACGGCCGTCGGCGCCACCGCGAACCCGAGCCGGAGCGCCGCCATCGACCACACCTTCGAGTAGGTCCGCACCACGACGAGGGGGACGTCGTCGTCGACGAGCTCGGTGGCGCTCCAGCCCGCGAACTCGCCGTAGGCCTCGTCGACGACGAGCAGCCCGGGGCCGTGGTCGACCACCGCGGCGAGGAGCCCCTCCACGGTGGCGCGGGGCTCGACCGTGCCCGTCGGGTTGTTCGGGCTGCAGAGGAACACGACGGCGGGCCGCTCGGCGGCCAGGACCATCCCCGCCTCCGTCACCGAGACGAGGAAGTCGACGTCGCGCTCGGCGTCGTCGACGTCGGTGCCGGTCACGCGGGCGATGTGGGCGTGGAGGGCGTACGTCGGCTCGAACACGACCGCCCGGCGGCCGGGGCCCCCGTAGGCGAGGAGCAGGGTCTGGAGCACCTCGTTCGAGCCGTTGGCGCAGAAGACCCGGGCCGGCGGCTGCCCGAGGCGCGCCCCGAGCGCGGCGCGCAGGGGTCGCGCCTCCCGGTCCGGGTACCGGTGCAGCGGAACCGCCCGCAGCGCGTCGAGCCAGGCGTCGACGAACGCCGGCGGCGGCGGGTACGGGCTCTCGTTCGTGTTGAGCCGCACCGCGACGTCGAGCTGCGGCGAGTGGTAGCGCGCCAGCTCCCCGAGCCCGGGACGCGGCGACGGGAGGCTCACGACGCCCGCTCCCGCACCGGTGCCACCTCGGCGCGCAGCGCCACGGCCCGGGCGTGCTCGGCCAGGCCCTCGGCGGCGGCGAGCGCGGTCACGTCGGGGGCGAGCCGACGGAGCGCGGCCTCGTCCACCCGGACGACCTGGACCCGCTTGCGGAAGTCGTCGACGCGCAGCGCGCTCGCAAAGCGCGCGGCGCGGCCGGTCGGCAGGACGTGGTTCACCCCCGCGACGTAGTCGCCGATCACCGCCGGCGTCCACGGGCCGCAGAACACCGCCCCGGCGTTGCGGACCAGCGGGACCAGCGCGTCGGCGTCGACGGTCAGCAGCTCGAGGTGCTCGGGGGCCACCACGTTCGCCACCTCGAGGGCGGCCTCGGCGTCCCGCACCAGGATCGCCCGGCCGCCGGTCCGCAGCGTCGCCTCGATCTCGGCCCGGCGAGGGGCGTCGTCGAGGCGACGGGCCAGGGCCGCCTCCACCGCGCCCACCAGCGGCTCGTGCCAGGTCACGAGGACGGCGGCACCGCCCGGCCCGTGCTCGGCCTGGGCGAGCAGGTCGGCGGCGACGAGCTCGGCGTCGGCCCGCTCGTCGGCGACGACCACCACCTCGGAGGGGCCGGCCGGGGCGTCCGTGCCCACGTGACCCGCGACCTCGCGCTTGGCCAGCGCCACGTACACGTTCCCGGGCCCGACCACGACGTCGACGGGTCGGATCGTCTCGGTCCCGTAGGCCATGGCCGCGACGGCCTGCGCGCCGCCGACCCGGTAGACCTCGTCGACGCCGGCGAGGGCGGCGGCCGCCAGGGTCGGGGTGGCGATCTCGCCGTCGGGCCCGGGCGGGACGCACAGCGCCACCTCGGGCACGCCGGCCACGCGCGCCGGGACCGCGGTCATGAGCACCGTCGACGGGTAGGCGCCGCGCCCGCCCGGCACGTAGCAGCCGGCCCGCGCCACCGGGACGACCACCTCCCGGGTCTGCACCCCGTCCCGGTCCCGGTCGACCGGGGCCGCCGCCTGCGCCTCGTGGTAGCCGCGGATCGCCGTCACGGCGTGCTCGAGGGCCGCCCGCAGGTCGGGAGGGACGCGGCCGAGCGCGGCGGTGAGCGCGTCGGCGGGGACCCGGAGCTCGTCGACCGTGACCCCGTCGAACCGGGCCGTGAGCTCGCGCAGCGTGGCGTCCCCGCCGGAGCGGACCGCGGCGAGGATGGCTCGCACGGCCTCGAGCGGGCCCGCCGGCTCCTCGGGCGCGGGGAGCGCGCGGCGCAGGTCACCGGTGAATCCGCGGAGGTCCAGCAGCTCGAGCACGGAGGAGTCATCGTAACCGTGGGGCGTGGCACGGCCCTTCGCTTTGCCTGCGGACGGTCGTGCCGACAGGCTGGAGCGACATGAGCACGTCCGATGTCGCCGAGCTGTCGAGCCTGCGCGCGCAGCTCGAGGACCTGACCGCGCGCGTCGTGGCGGTCTTCGAGCGGTACGACGAGACCCCGGACTCGGCCGTCGCGTCCGACCTCTTCACCGCGGAGCGGTCGCTGCTGGCCGCCGGTCGCGCCCTCGACCGCGCGGTCGGGCACCTCAGACCTTGAAGGCGCTCGGGCACACGTCGGCGAGCACGCAGGCGTCACAACGAGGCCGCCGCGCGTAGCAGACCTGGCGGCCGTGCTCGATGAGCCGCAGCGAGAAGTCGCCTCGCTCGTCGGGCGGGACGAGGCGGTTGAGGTCGAGCTCGGCCTTGACCGGGTCAGACTCCGTCGTCAGCCGCAGTCGCCGGGCCAGGCGTCCGACGTGCGTGTCGACGGGCAGGCCGGGCAGGTGAAACCCCACCGAGCGGACCACGTTCCCGGTCTTCCGGCCCACCCCGGGCAGGGTGACGAGGTCCTCCAGCTCGGTCGGAACCCGTCCGTCGAAGCGCTCCTCGAGGGCCCGGGCCATGCCGATCAGGCTCCGCGCCTTCGAGCGGAAGAACCCCGTCGAGTGGATCAGCGCCTCGAGCTCCTCGGGGTTCGCCTCGGCGAGGTCGGCGGGCGTCGGATAACGCGCGAACAGCGCCGGCGTCGTCTTGTTCACCATCTCGTCGGTGGACTGCGCCGACAGGATCGTCGCGACCAGGAGCTGGAACGGGTCCTGGTGGATGAGCGCGGTGCGCGCCTCGGGGTACTCGGCTCGGAGCCGTTCCAACACGACGGCGACGCGCTGCCGCGCGCCGCGCGGGAGGGCCACGTCCGCAACCTAGCGGGTACCCTCGCCACGGTGCTCGACATCTCCGTTCGTCGACCGGTCGCGCCCGCCGACGTCGCCGCGCTGCGCGACGTCGCCGCCCTCGCCGCCGCGGCCGCCGGTCACCCCGTGCTGGGGGACTCGGTGTGGCGGGATCTGGCGCACCCCTCCCCCGACACGACGCTCGTCGTCGCGCAGGACCACGGCGTCGCGGTCGGCGTCCTCCACGCGGGACGGAACGAAGCCGGGGCGTCGTCACACCTCCGCCTGTCGGTCGCGGTCGCGCCCGGCCAGCCCGTCGGCGAGGTCGCCGGTGCGCTCGTCCGCCGCGCCCTGGACGACCTCCGGGACGGAAGCGGTCACCTCGTCGAGCTGTGGGTGAGCGGCGCCGACGACGACTCGGACGCGGTCGCGGCCGAGCTCGGTCTCAAGCCGGCGCGCGACCTCTGGCAGCTGCGCGTGCGGCTGCCGGTCCCGTCGCCCCGGTGGCCGCCGGGAGTCACGGTCCGGCCCTTCGAGCCCGGCCGGGACGACGACGCGTGGCTGCGCGTCAACAACCGCGCCTTCGCCGCCGATCCCGACCAGGGCCGCTGGAGCCTGGCGGTCCTCCGAGAACGCGAGCGCGAGCCGTGGTTCGACCCGGCCGGGTTCCTCCTCGCCTTCGACGACCGCGGGCTGGCCGGGTTCTGCTGGACGAGGCTGCACCCGCCCGCCCCGCCGGTCGAGCCCGACGCGCTCGGGGAGATCTACGTGATCGGCGTCGATCCCGACCGGCAGGGCCTCGGCCTCGGCCGGTCCCTCGTCCTCGCGGGGCTCGACGACCTGCACCGCCGGCGCGGCGCGGCGATCGGCATGCTCTTCGTCGACGCCGCCAACGCACCCGCGCTCGCGCTCTACCAGTCGCTCGGCTTCTCGCTGGCGCGTGTCGATCGGGGCTACGTGTGCGACCGCTGACCCGCTACGGCGCCGACCCGGCGGACCTGGCCGCGCTGCTCGCCGCCGAGCCCCGCTACCGGGCCGACCAAGTCCGGGGCGCGCTCTGGCGCCGGCGGATCCCCCTGGAGGAGGCCACCGAGCTGCCCGTCGCGCTGCGGGCCCGGCTGGCACAGGCGCTGCCCCTGGCCCTGGACCCGCTGGCGACGATCACCTCCTCCGACGAGCTGACCACGAAGTGGCGCTTCGCGACGGGTGACGGCGCCCAGGTCGAGACCGTCCTCATGCGATCGGCCCGCCGGGCCAGCGTCTGCGTCTCCTCCCAAGCCGGGTGCGCGATGGCGTGCCCGTTCTGCGCCACGGGGCAGGCGGGCTTCGAGCGCCACCTCAGCGCACCCGAGATCGTGGAGCAGGTCCTCCGGGCCCAGCACGCCTCGCCGCAGCGGATCACGAACGTCGTCTACATGGGCATGGGCGAGCCGCTCGCCAACTACGAACCCGTCTGGGAGTCGGTGACCCGGCTGCACGCCGACCTGGGGCTGTCGGCGCGCCGGATCACGCTGAGCACGATCGGGGTGGTGCCCGGCATGCGACGCCTCGCGGCGGAGGCGCTGCCGGTCACGCTGGCCGTGTCGCTC
>DASZJD010000051.1 GCA_035948415.1 Acidimicrobiia bacterium
TCGACGAGATCCTGCAACTGGTCAACGTCATCAGGGGGGAGATGAGCCTGGTCGGCCCTCGTCCGGCCCTCCCCCACGAGGTCGCCGCATTCGACCAGGACCATCTCGCACGACTGGACATGCGGCCCGGGATCACCGGGCTCTGGCAGGTCGAGGCGAGAGACAACCCTTCGTTCCACGTTTATCGTCGACTCGACCTCTTCTACGTCGAGAACTGGTCCCTGAGGATGGACGCGCTCATCCTGCTGGGCACGATCCGAAGTCTCCTCGGCCGCGCCGTCCGCCTTCTTCGGAGCGCCCGCTCCGCGGACCTGCCACGCGATCGTCTGATCTCGGGCTCGTCGGGCGTCGCCAGCCCAAACTCCACTCTGTGACCAGTGCCGCTCGGGCTCACGTCAGGACCGCACCCGCACCAGGCCCGTTGAGCGTGAGGCGACCCACGATGGCCGAGACGGACCCAGCCGCCGCCCCAACCCCGGCCGGGTTCGAGCCGCCGCGGCCCACCGCCTTCCTCGGTGGCCAACCCGCCCGCACCGCGGCCCCGGTGCGGCTCGGTGCGACGGACGTCGCTCCGGTCACGCTCGCGGGCGCCGTCGACGCCCTGAGCGACCTGATCGAGTCCCAGGAGCGGCACCTGGTCGTCACGCCCAACGTCGATCACCTGGTCCTCCTCGAGCACGACTCCGAGTTCGCGGCCGCCTACGGTCGTGCCTCCCTCCGCGTCGTCGACGGAGCGCCGCTGGTGCTCCTCGCCCGTCTGCTCGGCACACCGGTTCCCGGGCGGATCGCCGGTGTGGACCTCACGCTCTCGGTCCTGGCGGCCGCCGAGCGCGAGCGGAGGTCCGTCTTCTTCCTCGGCGGTGACCCGCCCGTCCTGCAGCAGGCGATGGGTCGGCTGCACGGCCAGTACCCGAACCTCGTCGTGAGCGGATCGGCCGCACCCACCATCGAGCTCGAGGCGGTGTCCCCGAGCGAAGAGGAGGCGCTGACGGCGATCCGCGGCGCCGCTCCCGACCTCCTCGTCCTCTTCCTCGGGGCGCCAAAGCAGGAGAAGTGGTTCTGGAGACGAGCCGCACTCCTGCCTCCGACCGTCGCACTCGCCGTCGGAGGCACCGTCGATCTCATTGCCGGCGCGAAGCGACGAGCCCCGCAATGGATCCAATCCGTCGGCTTCGAGTGGCTCTGGCGTCTGTCCCAGGAACCGGGCCGGCTCGGCCGCCGCTACCTCGGACGAGACCCGGAGTTCCTCCGCATCGCAGCGCGTCAGATCTGGGCCCGCCGCGTGCGTCACGACGTCGACCCCGATGCGTTGGGACGATCGCCGACACCTCCGAGCGCGTGACTCTCTGCCACCGACGTCGGAGTATCCGCTCGCACCGTCGCGAGCGCCGGAGGGCACCCGTGGCCACGCCGCTCCTCGCCGCGCGAGAGGTCGGGCCCCGGTGAAGGAGCCGCGCACGAACGTCCGAACGCCGAGGCCTCGCGCTCGCGCGCACGTGCCGGCGGCGGCGACGGGCCGGGACCGATCATCGCCGGTCATGCCCGTCTCCGTCATCATCCCGGCGAGTGACGAGGAGTACGTCATCGCCCGGTGCCTCCAGGCGTTGACGGCCGGCGCGGAGCCCGGCGAGCTCGAGATCCTGGTCGTCTGCAACGGCTGCTCCGACCACACCGCGGCCGTCGCCCGCGCCGCCGATGGCGACGTCGTCGTCCTCGAGCTGCCCGTCGCGTCGAAGTCCGCCGCACTGAACGCGGGCGACGCCGCCGCGACGCGCTTCCCGCGGTTCTACGTGGACGCCGACGTCGAACTGTCGATCGCCGCGGTCCGGGCCGTCGCCCGGACCCTCGCCGAGGGCGCCTTCCTCTGCGTCGCCCCCGAGCCGAGATTCGAGTTGACGGGACGCCCGTGGATGGTCCGCCAGTTCTACGACACGTGGCAGCTCCTGCCGTACCTCAACACCGGGGTCGTCGGCACCGGGGTCTACGCGCTGTCCGAGGCGGGACGAGCTCGATTTGGGACCTTTCCGGACCTGACCGCCGATGACCAGTTCGTCCTCCAGCAGTTTGGCCTCGACGAGCGCCTCACACTTCCGGGCCACCACTTCTCCGTGCACCCCCCGACCCGCCTCTCCGGCCTGGTCAAGATCCGAACTCGCGCCTATCGAGGGAACGCCGAACTGGCCCGCTCCGGGCTCGCCCGATATTCGCCGGTCGGCGGCTCCGCGAGGACGCTCGCCAGGCTGGCCCGACGACCGCGCAACGTGGCGCCGGTGGCGACCTACGTCGGAGTCAACCTCGCGGCCAAGCTCAGGGCTCGTCTCTCCCGGGACGTCCGGTGGGAACGCGACCGCACCGCGCGCGTCGCCGCCCGCTAGGACCACGATGGTGCTGGACTCAACGATCGTGGCACCGGAAGCCCCACCGCCGCGCGCCCAGGTGGACTGCCAGGTCGCGTACGTCGCCGCGGCCTATCCCGCCATCTCACACACGTTCATCCAGCGAGAGGTGCGGGCGCTGCGCGCCTTGGGCGCCACCGTGGATGTCTTCTCGATTCACCGAGCACGAAACACCGAGCTGCTCTCAGCGGCAGACCGGGAAGAAGCAGCCTCGACGTCCTCGATCCTCCCGGTTCCGCTGAGCGACCTCCTCCGGGCGCACGGCCTCGCGTTCCTCCGGTTCCCGCGCGCCTATCTCGCGACACTCCGCTACGCGATCTCCCAGGCCCCGCGTGGAGCCCGGGCTCGGCTCTGGCAGGTCTTCTACTTCGGGGAGGCCATGGTGCTCTGGGACCGGTGCCGAGCCCGAAACCTCCGACACCTCCACGCGCACATGGCCAACGTCGCCACCGATGTGGCGTGGCTCGCGGCGCGCTTCGGCGCCAGAACCGACAAGCGGCGTCCCT
>DASZJD010000052.1 GCA_035948415.1 Acidimicrobiia bacterium
GCGACCTTCGTGGTCGTCGACAACGACGGGGGCGGGATCTTCTCGTTCCTCCCGTACGCGCGGCTCGTGCCGCCGACGGTCTTCGAGCAGGTGCTCGGCACGCCGCCGGGCGTGGACGTCGCCGACGTCGCGGTCGCGCACGGCGTGGCCGTCGAGGAGGTCGAGAAGGCCTCGGGGCTCGTCCCCGCGCTCGCGCGGGCGATGGCGGCCGGCGGCGTGCGGGCGATCCGAGTTCGGACCGACCGGCGGACGAACGTCCGGCGTCACGAGGAGGTGTGGGCCGCGGTCGCGGCGGCGCGGCGCGACGGCGGCCCGTCGTGACCCGGTGCGCGGCCCCCGTCGTCAGGGGGCGACGAGCGCGCGGAGCATCGGCTCGAGCTTGACCTGGGTCTCGGCCCACTCCGCGTCCGGGTCCGAGCCGGCCACGATGCCGGCGCCGGCGCGGAGCACCGCCGTGGCGCCGTCGATCTCGGCCCCCCGGAGCGCGACGGCCCACTCGCCGTCGCCGCGCGCGTCGACCCAACCGACCGGCCCCGCGTAGCGACCCCGAGGCGCGTCCTCGAGCGCGGCGATGGCGCGCAGCGCGCCGTCGCGCGGGGTGCCGGCGACGGCCGCGGTGGGGTGGAGGCGGCGGGCCACCGCCAGCGCGGACGGCGAGGGCGGGCGCAGCCGGCCGCGGACCGGGGTGGCGAGGTGCACCACCGACGAGAAGGCGAGGCTCGTCGGCGCCGGGGCCACCTCGAGGTCGTCGCAGAGCGACGACAGGGCGCCGACGACGCCGTCGACCACGAGGCGGTGCTCGTGGGCGTCCTTCCCCGAGACGCGCAGGTGCTCGCGCCCCTCGTCGTCGGCGGGTGCGGTGCCGGCCAGCGGCCTCGACTCGACCCGCGCCCCGACGCGGCGCACGAGCAGCTCGGGGCTGGCGCCGACCAGCCCCTCGGCGTGGTGGACGAAGCAGCCGGGCTCGTGGCGACGCAGCCGCCGGAGCGCGGTCCGGGGCGAGAACGGCGCGTCGGCCTCGACGACCACGGCGCGGGCCAGCACGACCTTTGCCAGCTCGCGCCGGTCGATCGCGTCGAGGGCGCCGCGCACCATGGCGCGCCAGGCGCGCCGGCCGGTGAGGCTCGTGACCCGCCAGGCGGTGGGCTCGTCCTCGGCGAGCGCCGCCGCGAGCGGCCGGGCCGGCTCGTCGCCGACCTCGGTGACCCATCCGCGGCCGTCCGCCGTCCGTCCGACGACGAGGCGCGGGATGACGAGCGACGACGGCAGCGCGGGGTCGAACGGCAGCGCCCCCACCGCGAGCGGGCCCGTCCCGGGCCACGCCAACGGGTCGTCGATGTCGAGGGCCGCCAGCACCGCGTCGGCGGTGTCGACGTCGACGCGCGCGGCGACGCCGCTCGTGACGAAGCCGCTGCCGTCGCGCAGCCACGCGCTCCCGTCGGGGCCGAGCGCGTCGAGGAGGTCCTCCGGCGGCGAGATCGCGCGCGTGACGGCGCGCAGGCGTGGCCGCGACGCGGCGAGGGTGGTCACGGGCGGGTCCCGACGATGAGCTGCACGGCGCCGCCGGTCATCGCCTCCCGGCGCACGGCCTCGAAGCCGGCGCCGCGCAGCCGGTCGAGGAGCACCGGTGGCGCCGGCAGGTAGGCCGCCGACCGCGGGAGGTACCGGTAGGCGTCGGGCTCGTGGGCCAGGAGCCGGCCGAGCAGCGGGATCGTGCCCCGGAACCACAGTGCGTGCCCGAGCCGGAGCGCCGGGCGCGTCGGCACCGCGGCGTCGAGGGCGACGAAGCGCCCACGGGGTCGCAGCACCCGCAGGCAGGCGCGGAACAGGGTGTCGAGCTCGACGACGTTGCGGAGCACGAAGCCGGACACGACGCCGTCGAGGCTGTCCTCGCGGAACGGCAGCAGCTCGGCGTCGGCGCGGACCAGCGGCTCGTCCGTCCGCGCCGCGCCGAGCATCCCGGCCGACCGGTCGACGCCGACGGCTCGATGCCCGGCGCGCGCCAGCTCGCGGCACAGGTCGCCGGTCCCGCACCCGACGTCGAGGACGCGGCTGCCCGGGTCGAGGTCGAGGGCGGCGACCGCGCGTCGCCGCCAGCGGCCGTCCTGGCCCATGGAGATGATCCGGTTCATGCGGTCGTAGTCGGGCGCGATGCGGTCGAACATCGCCTCGACGACGCGCCCCTTCGGCGGCCCCTCGGGGAGCGCGTCGCCGGTCTGGACGCGGGGCCCGCTCATGCCCCGGTCTCGCCGGCGGCGCCGCCCCAGTCGGGCTCGGCGCGCGCGGCGTCGAGCTCGGCCGGCTCGCCGACGGACTCGAGATGCTCCTGGGCCACCTCGAGCAGCACGGCGCGGAAGTGGTGCTCGACGAGCGTGGTGACGGTCGGCAGCAGGGTGCGGAAGGCCTCGACGAGGCGTCGGGCGCGCTCCTCGGCGCCGAGGTCGGCGTCGCGCAGCGGCTGGCGGACGTGCACGTCGAAGAGGGTGACCGCGCGCTCGGCGATGGCCCGGGTGGCCGTGTCGTGGCTCTGGGCGAGCGCGAGGAGCTCGGGCAGCGGCAGCCCGGCCGACAGCAGCTGGAGGCCGGCGGCGACGACGGCGGCGTCCGACGCCGCGAAGCGCGGCTCCCCGTCGCGGCGGCGGGCGACCAGGAGGCCCTCGCGCGCCACGGCCTCGAGCAGGGCCGACGGCACGCCGGCCCGGGCCGCCAGCTCGTCGAGGGTCAGGAGCTCGTCGTCGCTCGCCGCCACCACGGCCGCCGCCAGGGGCTCGTCGGCGGCGTCGAGCTCGCCGTCGAGCAGGCGGCGGATCACCGCCAGGGAGAAGCCGCGCCCCTGCAGCTCGCGGATGCGCAGGAGCCGCTCGAGGTGCTCGGTGTCGTACCAGGCCACCCGACCCTCGCGCCGGGGCGGGGGCAGGAGCCGCCGCTTCTGGTAGAAGCGGATGGTGTCGACGGACGTCTCGGTCCGTCGGGCCAACTCCTCGACGCGAACCTCGGCCACGCCCGAATTGTAGGAGTAGGAACTCCCAGAGTGGGAACGGGGGCTAGGGGGGCCGGCGCCACACCGGCGGGCGCTTCTCGATGAAGGCCGTCGCGCCCTCGATGCCGTCGCCGGAGGCCCCGACCTCGGCCGCGGCCTCCATCGTCATCCGCCACCCCTCGGCCTCGGTCGCCTCGACCGCCGCTCGGATCAGGCGCCGGGTGACCCGGACCGCGGTGGGGGAGTTGCCGGCGATCCGCTCGGCGAGGGCCAGCGCGGCGTCGATCACCTGGTCGGGCGGGACGACCCGGTTCACGAGCCCGACCTGGAAGGCGCGGTCGGCGCTGATCGGCTCCGCGGTCAGGCCGATCTCGAGGGCGAGGGCGAGCGGGACCCGCTTGGCCAGGCGGATCGGGCCCCCGGCGGCGGCGAGCAGGCCGCGGGCGGCCTCAGGCAGGCCGAACACGGCGTCGGCGGCGGCGACGACGAGGTCGCAGGCCAGCACGAGCTCGAAGCCGCCGGCGACGGCGGCGCCGTTCACCGCCGCGATCACCGGCTTCGCGAAGTCCCGCTGGGTGAGGCCGCCGAACCCGCCGCGCCGGGTCATGATCCCGGCGCCCTCCCCGCGGGCGATCACCCGCAGGTCGGCGCCGGCGCAGAAGACGGGACCGTTCCCGGTGATGACCACGGCGGCGACGTCGGGGTCGGGCTCGACGGCGTCGAGCGCGGCCTCGATCGCCGCCGACAGCTCGGGGCTCATGGCGTTGCGGGCCTCGGGCCGGTTCAGGCGGAGCAGCTCGACGGGGCCCCGTCGCTCCCGCTCGAGGATCGGCATGGGAGGTGACGCTACTGGGGGTCGTGGGTCAGTTTGAGTGTCGTACCCCACGAATACCCTGATTCTCGCGAGAGCCGTCGGTCCCTCGGTAGGAGGGGGCGTGGAACTGCCTTCGGGCTGCCGACGTAAAGCCGAATGTACGCGGAGGGTCGAAGTCTGACCCACTGCCCTACTGGGCGCTCGGCGCGACGGCGCCCAGCGGCGCCGGCGCCGGGTGCGCGAGGTCGTCGAGGTCCCGGTCGAACCCGCGGCGGGCCGCGCGCACGACGACGAACGAGGCCGCGAGCAGCGCCGCCGCCCCGGCCGTCGTCGCCGGGAGCCCGACGGCGTCGGCGATCGCGCCCTGGACGATGCTGCCGATCGGGTAGAGCAGGCCGAGCAGCACGAAGAAGACGCTGAGGACCCGCCCGCGCAGCGCCGCCGGGGCGCGCAGCTGGGCGATCGTCGTGAAGCTCGAGAGGCAGCCGAGGTAGAGCGCCCCGACGAAGAAGATCGCGGCCGCGCCTGCGGCGAGCGTGGGTGCGGCCGCGTACGCGAGGAGCGCGAGTGGGAGCACGGCGAGGCAGCCGAGCACCGTGCGCCGGAGCCCGAGCCGACGGACGAGGGCGCTGAGGACGAGGGCCATGACCACCGCCCCGGCGCCCTGCGCCGTCACGAGTGCCGCCGTGCCGCCGGCGGCGTCGTGGAAGACGCGGAGCGCGACGGCGGGGACGAGGGCGATGAACGGGGCGGCGAGCAGCGAGTTGAGGGCGAGGTAGACGATGACGGCCCGGATGCCGGGGTCGCGCCAGGCGTACCGCGCGCCCGAGCCGATCGCCTGGCGGACGGTCTCGCCCGGCACCGGCGTCGGCGCCGGGAGGCGGAGTGGCGCGACGGCCACGATGACGGCCAGGAAGCTGGCGGCGTTGATCGCGAAGGCGAGGCTGTACCCGCCGACGCCGATGACGACGCCGGCGATCGCGGGGCCGATCACCCGGCCCAGGTTCCACTGCGCCGAGCTGAGCGCGACCGCGCCGGTCAGCTCGTCGCGCGGCACGAGGTCCGGGAGCAGCGCCTGGAACGACGGCAAGCCGAGCGCGTTGGCGCACCCCGACGTGAAG
The DNA here is from genome assembly GCA_035948415.1 of Acidimicrobiia bacterium. NCBI lineage: Bacteria > Bacillati > Actinomycetota > Acidimicrobiia > Acidimicrobiia bacterium. The sequence goes on from DASZJD010000052.1 coordinate 4,916, forward strand.
ACGATCGCGGTCACGGCCCACGGCCGGGCCGCGCCGACGGCCGCCAGCGCCGCCAGCGTCGCGGCGAGCACGGTCTGCACCGTCGTGGTGGCCAGCAGGAGCCGGCGACGCGGCAGGCGGTCAGCGAGGGCGCCGCCGAGCGGCCCGACCAGCGCGTTCGGGAGGAAGGCAGCCGCGGCGACGATGCCGGCCCAGCCCGCCTGCCCGGTCTGGGAGGTCACGAGGATCCCGACCCCGACCGTCTCCATCCAGGTGCCGACGTTCGACGCGAACGCGCCCGTCCACAGCGCCGCGTACCGGCGGTGGCGGAGGGGGGCGAGGGAACG
>DASZJD010000053.1 GCA_035948415.1 Acidimicrobiia bacterium
ATGCCCGGCGACAACACCGAGATGACCGTCGAGCTCATCGCGCCGATCGCCATGGAAGAAGGGCTCCGCTTCGCCATCCGAGAAGGCGGCCGCACCGTCGGCGCCGGCCGCGTCGCCAACATCACCACGTAGAGGAGCTCGAACGATGGCCAGTGACAAGCGGGTCAAGGTGACCCTGGCTTGCGAGGTCTGCAAGCGGCGCAACTACATCACGGTCAAGAACCGGACCAACGACCGGGAGCGGATCGAGATGAAGAAGTACTGCCGCTGGGACCGGCGGCACACGCTCCACCGGGAGACCCGCTAGGGGCCGTCGCACGCGGCCGCCGGTGGGCCCCCAGCCCGGCCGGCGACCCCCACCCCACGGGCGGATCCGGCCCCGGTTTGGGCTACCGGCAGGTAACCAAGCAGGCTGCCCCGGAGTCTCATGGATCAACGCGAGCACACACACGAACACGCTGGTGAGCGCGACGAGCTGGCTGAGCTCGTCGACGCCGCTCGGGACGGTGACCGAGAGGCGTTCGACGAGCTCGTGCGACGCACCTACGTCGACGCCTACACGCTGGCCTTCCGCCTCACCAATCACGAGGAGGATGCACGCGACGTGGTCCAGGAGGCGTATCTCCGGGCCTGGAAGGGCCTGCGCCGCTTCCGTGGCGACGCCCAGTTCTCGACCTGGCTGTACCGCGTCACCGCCAACGCCGCCTTCACCCACGTCCAGCGGCGACGGCGCCACCGAACCGCCAGCCTCGAGGACGCCCCGGAGCCGATCGAGGTGGGCTCGGACGCGCTGCCCGAGACCGTGGCCGAGTCGAGCGCCGGGCTCCGGGAGGTGGCCGACGCGCTCGAGCGCCTGCCCGACGGGCTGCGCGAGGTGGTGGTCCTGAAGGACGTGTACGGGCTCTCGCACGATGCGATCGCTCACGAGACCGGGATCTCGGTGGCCGCAGCCAAGGTGCGACTCCACCGTGGGCGCAAGCGCCTGCGCGACCTGCTCTACGACCAGGCCCAGCCCTGGAGGTCCGAGCGTGCGGTGTGACGAGATCGCGCTCCTGCTCCCGGAGGCGGTCGACGCCAACCGGCCGGTCGGGCCCGCGGTCCAGGAGCACATCGAGTCGTGCCTGCGGTGCCAGGCCGAGCTCGCCCGGTACCGGCGCATGCTCCGCAGCCTCCAGCTGCTGCGCACCCAGTTCCTCGAGCCGGCCCCCGGCCTGCTCACGGCCACGCTCGCCGCGATCGAGGAGGCGAGCGAGCGTCGGGCCATCCGCTCCCTCCTGACCGGCCGCCGGCTCGCCTACGCGGGAGCGATCGGCGGCGCGCTGACCGCCGCCGGTGCGACCGCCGTCGCCGTCCTCGTCCACCGGGCCCGCCGGCGCACCGTCGTCGCCCACTGACACGCCAGTCGACCGGCGCAGGGCCGCTGCTATCCTGCGATCCCGGCCCCCCGACGCCGGAGGGCAGTAGCTCAACTGGCAGAGCACCGGTCTCCAAAACCGGCGGTTGGGGGTTCGAGTCCCTCCTGCCCTGCCCCCGCACCCTGCACGCTCGACGGAGGCGGTTCGTGTGAACCGACAGACCAAGCGCCTGATGCAGCGGCAAGGCGCCGACCGGCCGCGTCCGCCGGAGCAGCGCCGACCTCGTCCGCAGGCCCAGCAGGCGGGCGCGCCGCGCGAGCGGGTCACCCCCCGCACCTACCTGGCCGAGGTTCGCTCCGAGCTCCGGAAGGTGAACTGGCCGAACCGCCACGAGGTCGTGAACTCCACGATCGTGGTGCTGATCTGCGTCGTCGTCATGACCTCCCTGATCTTCGGGTTCGACTACGTGTCCTCGAAGTTCGTCCTCTTCCTCTTCGGCTGACCGATGCCGAGCCCCGACACCGAGACGAGCGAAGAGGCCGACGGCCTCCCCGCGTTCCTGCGCCCGGCCGACGACGCCGGCGCGCCCGCGACCGAGCCGGCCGGGCCGCCGGCCGAGCCGGGCGCGGCCCCCGCCGCGGAGCCGACCGAGCCGACCGCCGGCCTTGAGGCCTCAGCGGAGCTCGTCGACGTCGTCGAGGAGCCCGCCGGGCCCGACACCGAGCCCCCGCCCCCCAGCCCCTACGACCGGCCGGGCCACTGGTTCGTCGTCCACACCTACGCCGGGTACGAGAACAAGGTGAAGCAGAACCTCGAGCAGCGGATTCGCTCCCAGCACGCCGAGGACCAGATCTTCGAGGTCGTCATCCCGATGGAGGACGTCATCGAGTTCAAGGGTGGGCAGCGTCGGGTCGTGCCGAAGAAGGTCTTCCCCGGCTACGTCTTGGTCCGGATGCTCATGAACGACGGGTCCTGGCGGGTCGTGCGCGACACCCCGAACGTCACCGGCTTCGTCGGCCCGAGCGGGCGCGGCGAGAAGCCCACCGCGCTCTCGCGCAAAGAGGTGGAGGACATCCTGGGCGTCGCCAAGCCCGAGGGGCCGACCGCCGAGAAGAAGGTCCGCCCCCGAGTCGAGTTCGAGGAGGGGGAGCAGGTCCGCGTCGTCACCGGGCCGTTCGCCGACTTCAACGGCGCCATCTCCGAGATCGACGTCGACCGCTCCAAGCTCAAGGTGCTCGTCAACATCTTCGGGCGCGAGACGCCAGTCGAGCTGGAGTTCGGTCAGGTCGCCAAGCTCTGACGACCCACCGCCGGCCTCGCAGCGAACGCAAGGAGCACACCCGTGGCCAAGAAGCGGCTCGCCGCTGTCGTCAAGATCCAGATCCCGGCCGGCCAGGCCACGCCGGCTCCCCCGGTCGGGACCGCGCTCGGTCCGCACGGGATCAACATCATGGACTTCTGCAAGGCCTACAACGCCGCCACCGAGAACCAACGCGGCCAGATCATCCCGGCCGAGATCTCGATCTTCGAGGACCGCTCGTTCACCTTCATCCTCAAGACCCCTCCCACCCCGTTCCTCCTGCGCCAAGCCGCCGGCGTCGAGAAGGGGTCGCCGAATCCGCGGCTCGAGAAGGTCGGCCGGGTCACGAGGGATCAGCTCCGGCGGATCGCCCAGACGAAGCTGCCGGACCTGAACACGGCCGACCTGGACGACGCCATGGCCCAGGTGGCCGGGACCGCCCGCTCGATGGGACTCGAGGTCGTCGACTAAGTCACCCGCACCACCGGCCGGCGGAGGACCTCGCCGCTGAGCCGTCTCGACCCCTGAGGGAGTCCGAGGAGGACGCATGACCAAGCACGGGAAGGCCTACGCCGACGCCACGCAGCGCTACGACCCGGAGCGGCCGCTGCCGCCCGGCGAGGCCATCGAGCTCGTGAAGTCGCTGGCCCCGGCCAAGTTCGACGAGACCGTCGAGGTGGCCTTTCGACTCGGCGTCGATCCCCGCAAGGCCGACCAGATGGTGCGCGGCACCGTCTCGCTGCCGAACGGGACCGGCAAGGCGGTCCGCGTGGCCGTCTTCGCGGCCGGGGACGCGGCTCGGGAGGCCGAGGCCGCCGGCGCCGACATCGTCGGCGGCGACGACCTCATCGCCCGGGTCGAGGGGGGCTTCCTCGACTTCGACGTCGCCATCGCGCCGCCCGACATGATGGGCAAGGTCGGCAAGCTCGGTCGCATCCTCGGACCTCGGGGCCTGATGCCGAACCCCAAGACCGGCACGGTCGCCGCCGACGTCGCCAAGGCCGTCGCCGAGTTCAAGGCCGGGAAGGTCGAGTACCGCACCGACCGGCACGGCAACGTGCACGTGCCCATCGGCAAGGTGAGCTTCGACACCGACGCCCTCGTGACCAACTTCAACGCCGTGCACGACGAGCTCGTTCGCGCCAAGCCGGCCGCCTCGAAGGGCCGCTACATGAAGTCGGTGTCGGCGGCCTCGACGATGGGCCCCGGCGTCAAGGTCGAACCGGAATCGCAGAAGAGTCGGAGCGGCTAGTAACCTGCTCGACGCCAGCAGTTCGTTGCCGCAGACCTCCGGTCTCCCGCCTGTCGGCGGGAGGTAATGGGCCCCGGCCCGCCGGACGAGGTGACCTCGCACGTGGGGTGCCTCGGGCTCCGATCCCGGAGTCGGCGGCACCCCGTTTTTCGTGCGAGTCGCAGATGGCGAGAACCGACAAGATCGCGGTCGTCGAGGAGGTCCGCGACAAGATCCGCGGCGCCGACGCCGCCGTGCTCACCGAGTACCGCGGTCTGAGCGTCTCCGCCCTCGCGCAGCTGCGTGCCACGCTGCGTCCCGCCGGCACCGAGTACAAGGTGTTTAAGAACACCCTCGCCCGCCGGGCGGCCGAGGCCGCCGAGGTCCCGGGGCTCTTGCCCTTCCTCGAGGGTCCGGTCGCCATCGCGTTCGTTCACGGCGACGCCGTCGTGGCGGCGAAGGCGCTGCGCGACTTCGGCCGCACCAACCCGGCGCTCGTCATCAAGGGCGGCCTGCTTGGCCCGCGGGTCCTGTCGGGCGCCGAGATGCGCTCGCTCGCGGAGATCGAACCTCGAGAGGTCCTCCTGACCCGGCTCGCGGGCGGCTTCCAGGCCCCGCTCGCCCGCGCCGCGGGGCTGTTCCAGGCCTTCACCCGCAACCTCGCCTACGGGCTGCGGGCCTACATCGATCAGCGGGTCGAGGGCGGCGAGGCCGTCGACGCCCCCGCCGGGCCCCCGCCCGCACCGGAGACCGAGGCGCCGCCCCCCGGCGCCCAGGACCACGAGCCAACCGAGGCGCCGCCCGCCGGCGCCCAGGACCACGAACCAGAGGAGAGCTGACGTGCCCACGATGACCACCCAGGAGCTCCTGGACGTGTTCAAGACCATGACCGTCCTCGAGCTCAACGAGTTCCTCCACGCCTTCGAGGAGGAGTTCGGCGTCACCGCGGCGGCGCCCGTCGCCGTGGCCGCCGGCCCCGGCCCCGCCGCCGAGGCCCCCGCCGCCGAGGAGCAGGACGAGTTCGACGTCGTGCTCACGGCCGCCGGCGACAAGAAGATCCAGGTCATCAAGGAGGTCCGGACCCTCACCAGCCTCGGGCTGAAGGAGGCCAAGGACCTGGTGGACAACGCCCCGAAGCCGGTCCTGGAGAAGGCCTCGAAGGAGGACGCCGAGAAGGCGAAGGCCCAGCTCGAGGGGGCGGGCGCCTCGGTCGAGCTGAAGTAGGCCCCAGCGGGGGGTCGCCCAACCCTTGACCCGCCGGGGGCTGCGTTCTAGGGTCGCGGCCAACAACGAGCAGGCCCCGTTGGGGCCTGGTCACTGGTGTGTGTTTGCAGCCAGATCCGCCGGCGAGTAGGATCTGGCTAGCCGTGTCTGCCCGCTCGAGCTACTGCTGACCGCTCTGCCCGCTGCCCGCGCGCGCCTCGCTCTCTAAGGAGTGGCCTTGCCTCGCCTCGCGTCCCGCGACCGCCTCTCGTTCTCCCGGCTCCCCCAGGTCCTGGAGCTGCCCGACCTCATCGCCGTGCAGCGCCAGTCGTTCCAGTGGTTCGTCGAGGAGGGCATCGCCGAGGTCCTGGCCGACATCTCCCCCATCGAGGACTTCACCGGCACCCTGAAGCTCGAGCTGGCCGACCACGTCTTCGACCCGCCGAAGCACTCCGAGGAGGAGTGCCGCGACAAGGACATGACCTACGCCCGGCCGCTGTTCGTCACCGCCCGGTTCATGAACTCCACGACCGGCGAGATCAAGGAGCAGACCGTCTTCCTCGGGGACTTCCCGATGATGACCGACCGCGGCACCTTCATCATCAACGGCACCGAGCGGATCGTCGTGTCCCAGCTCGTCCGGTCGCCCGGCGTCTACTTCGGGATCACCCCGGACAAGACCCAGCCCGAGAAGGACGTCGTCGACGCCAAGATCATCCCCGGCCGAGGCGCCTGGCTGGAGTTCGAGGTCGACAAGAAGGACATCTGCTACGTCCGAATCGACCGGAAGCGCAAGCAGCCCGTCACCGTGCTCCTGAAGGCGCTCGGCTTCGGCGAGTCGCCCGACGACCTCGCCTCGCTGGTCCTCGACCCCAGCGGCCAGCCGTACCAGTCGATCCTCAACACGCTCGACAAGGACAACACCGAGGACGCCGAAGCCGCGTTCATCGACATCTACCGCAAGCTGCGGCCCGGCGAGCCCCCCACCCCGGATTCCGCCCGCCAGCTGCTCGAGAACCTCTTCTTCAACCCGAAGCGCTACGACATGGCGAAGGTCGGCCGGCACAAGGTCTCGAAGAAGCTCCGCGACGAGTACGGCAAGTTGCCCCTCCAGCGCTACGAGCTGACCGTGCCGAACGCCGACCCGGAGGTGGGGCCGGTCGACTTCCAGCTCACACGCGCCGACGTGCTGGCCACGGTGTCGTACCTCGTGAAGCTCCACAACAACGACCCCGAGTACTACCCGGACGACATCGACCACTTCGGCAACCGCCGGGTCCGCTCGGTCGGGGAGCTCATCCAGAACCAGGTCCGGGTGGGGCTCTCGCGGATGGAGCGGGTCGTGCGGGAGCGGATGACCACCCAGGACGTGGAGGCCATCACCCCCCAGACGCTCATCAACATCCGCCCGGTCGTCGCCGCCATCAAGGAGTTCTTCGGGTCGAGCCAGCTGTCGCAGTTCATGGACCAGACCAACCCCCTCGCGGGCCTGACCCACAAGCGGCGCCTCTCGGCCCTGGGCCCGGGTGGTCTGTCCCGTGAGCGCGCCGGCTTCGAGGTGCGCGACGTCCACCCGAGCCACTACGGCCGCATGTGTCCGATCGAGACGCCCGAAGGCCCCAACATCGGTCTGATCGGGTACCTGTCGACGTACGCGCGGATCAACCGGTTCGGGTTCATCGAGACGCCCTACCGCAAGATCTCCAACGGCCGCGCGACGGACCAGATCCAGTATCTCGCCGCCGACGACGAGGACCGGTACGTCATCGCGCAAGCCAACGCCCGGCTCGACGGCGGCGGCCGGTTCCTCGACGAGCGGGTCCTGGTGCGCGCCAAGCGCGGCGAGCTCGCCTACGTCGACCCGCGCGAGGTCGACTACATGGACGTGTCGCCGAAGCAGATCGTCTCGGTGGCCACGTCGCTCATCCCGTTCCTCGAGCACGACGACGCCAACCGGGCCCTCATGGGGGCCAACATGCAGCGCCAGGCGGTGCCCGTGCTCCGACCGACCGCCCCCTACATCGGGACCGGGGTGGAGGACCGCGCCGCTCGCGACGCCGGCGACCTGATCCTGGCCCAGGGTCCGGGCCGCGTCCTGGACGTCACCGGCGACTCGATCACCGTCGACTACGACGGCGGGTCGCGCCGCGGGCGCACCACCTACCGGCTCGCCAAGTTCCGCCGGTCGAACCAGGGCACGTGCATCAACCAGAAGCCGGCCGTCAGCCCCGGGGACGCGGTCAAGGAGCACGACGTGCTGGCCGACGGGCCGTCCACCCACGACGGCGAGCTCGCGCTCGGCAAGAACCTGCTCGTCGCGTTCATGTCCTGGAAGGGACTGAACTTCGAGGACGCGATCGTCATCTCCGAGCGGCTCGTGCGCGACGACGTGCTGACGTCGATCCACATCGAGGAGCACGAGATCGACGCCCGCGACACCAAGCTCGGCGCCGAGGAGATCACGCGCGACATCCCGAACCTCTCAGAGGACATCCTCAAGGACCTCGACGAGGAAGGCATCGTCCGGGTGGGCGCCGAGGTGGGGCCGGGGGACATCCTCGTCGGCAAGGTCACCCCGAAGGGCGAGACCGAGCTGACGCCAGAGGAGCGGCTCCTCCGCGCCATCTTCGGCGAGAAGGCCCGCGAGGTGCGCGACACCTCGCTGAAGGTGCCGCACGGAGAGACCGGCAAGGTGATCGGCGTCCGCAAGTTCTCCCGGGAGGATGGCGACGAGCTGCCCCCGGGCGTGAACCAGCTGGTCCGGGTCTACGTGGCCCAGAAGCGCAAGATCAGCGAGGGCGACAAGCTCGCCGGCCGGCACGGCAACAAGGGCGTGATCGCCAAGATCCTCCCGATCGAGGACATGCCGTACCTGTCCGACGGGACGCCGGTCGACATCATCCTCAACCCCCTCGGCGTCCCGTCCCGCATGAACGTGGGCCAGGTCCTCGAGGCGCACCTCGGCTACGCGGCGCGCCACGGCTGGGACGGCCAGCGACACGCGCCGCGCAGCGATCACAAGACCAAGCCCGTCACCGAGCCGGCGGTGTGGGTGAGCAGCCCGGTCTTCGACGGCGCCCACTGGGACGAGGCCGAGCAGTCCGGGCCCCAGGGCACGATCGAGGCGCTGTTCGAGCGCATGCACGCCGACGGCGAGAACGGCAGCCGCCTCGTCGGCACCGACGGGAAGGCCCTCCTCTACGACGGGCACACCGGTGAGCCGTACGACCGCCCGGTGACGGTCGGCTACGTGTACATCCTGAAGCTCGCCCACCTGGTCGACGACAAGATCCACGCCCGCTCGACCGGCCCGTACTCGATGATCACCCAGCAGCCGCTCGGCGGGAAGGCGCAGTTCGGCGGCCAGCGCTTCGGGGAGATGGAGGTCTGGGCGCTCGAGGCCTACGGCGCCGCGTACGCGCTCCAGGAGATCCTCACCATCAAGTCGGACGACGTCCTCGGGCGCGTGAAGGTCTACGAGGCGATCGTGAAGGGCGAGAACATCCCCGAGCCCGGCATCCCCGAGAGCTTCAAGGTGCTGATCAAGGAGATGCAGGCCCTGTGCCTGAACGTGCGGGTCATGAACGAGCTCGGTGAAGAGGTCGAGATCCGCGAGCTCGACGAGGACGCCTTCCGCACCACCGAATCGCTCGGCATCGACCTGAGCCGGCCCGAGCGCGGCACCGACGAGGAGGACGCGGCCCGGGAGCGCGAGGCCGCGCGGTACTGACCAAGACAGCAGGCGAGGACAGAAGAGGGAACCGAGTGCACGACGTCAACGAGAGCGCCAAGCTGAGCATCGCCCTCGCCACCGCGGACCAGATCCGCATGTGGTCGAACGGCGAGGTCAAGAAGCCCGAGACGATCAACTACCGGACGCTGAAGCCCGAGAAGGACGGGCTCTTCTGCGAGAAGATCTTCGGTCCCACGAAGGACTGGGAGTGCTACTGCGGGAAGTACAAGCGCGTCCGGTTCAAGGGGATCATCTGCGAGCGTTGCGGCGTCGAGGTGACCCGGTCGAAGGTGCGACGCGAGCGCATGGGCCACATCGAGCTCGCGGCGCCGGTCACCCACATCTGGTACTTCAAGGGCGTCCCGAGCCGCCTCGGGTACCTCCTCGACATCGCCCCCAAGAGCCTCGAGAAGGTCATCTACTTCGCTGCCCACCTCATCACCTGGGTCGACGAGGAGAAGCGCCACAAGGACCAGGCTGAGCTCGAGGCCGACATCCGAGCCGAGATCGCCGACGTCGAGAAGGAGCTCGAGCTGCGGCTCCGACAGCGGCTCGAGGAGTTCGAGCAGGAGGTCGCGCGGCTCGAGGAGGGCGGCGCCACCCCCCGCAAGGCGGACGTCGAGCGCCTCCAGAAGGCGCACGACAAGGACGTTGAGGAGCTCCGGGCCCGCGGCGAGGCCGAGGTCGACCACCTGAAGACGGTGTGGACCACCTTCGCCAAGCTCGCCCCCAAGCAGCTCGTCGACGACGAGCGGGTGTGGCGGGAGCTCATCGACCGCTACCAGGAGTACTTCACCGGCGGGATGGGCGCCGAGGCCGTGAAGGAGCTGATCTCGCGCCTCGACCTCCGCGAGGAGGAGCAGAGCCTGAAGGAGGTCATCGCCACCGCCAAGGGCCAGCGCAAGGCGAAGGCGATCAAGCGGCTGAAGGTCATCTCGGCGTTCAACCGCACCGACGGCGACGGACGCACGATCAACTCCCCGAACGGCATGGTCCTCGACGCGGTCCCGGTCATCCCGCCCGACCTGCGCCCGATGGTCCAGCTCGACGGCGGCCGCTTCGCGACCTCGGACCTCAACGACCTCTACCGGCGGGTCATCAACCGCAACAACCGCCTGAAGCGCCTCCTCGACCTCGGTGCGCCCGAGATCATCATCAACAACGAGAAGCGGATGCTCCAGGAGGCGGTCGACGCGCTGTTCGACAACGGCCGCCGCGGTCGTCCCGTCACCGGGCCGGGCAACCGCGCCCTGAAGTCGCTGTCCGACATGCTGAAGGGCAAGCAGGGTCGGTTCCGCCAGAACCTGCTCGGCAAGCGGGTCTACTACTCGGGCCGGTCGGTGATCGTCGTGGGCCCGCAGCTCAACCTCCAGCAGTGCGGTCTGCCGAAGCAGATGGCCCTCGAGCTCTTCAAGCCCTTCGTGATGAAGCGCCTCGTCGACCTCGAGTACGCCCAGAACATCAAGTCGGCCAAGCGCATGGTCGAGCGGGCCCGGCCCCAGGTCTGGGACGTGCTCGAGGAGGTCATCAAGGAGCACCCGGTGCTCCTGAACCGGGCCCCGACGCTGCACCGCCTCGGCATCCAGGCCTTCGAGCCGGTGCTCGTCGAGGGCAAGGCCATCCAGATTCACCCGCTCGTGTGCGCCGCGTTCAACGCCGACTTCGACGGCGACCAGATGGCGGTCCACCTGCCCCTCTCGTCCGAGGCGCAGGCCGAGGCGCGGATCCTCATGCTCTCGGCCCACAACATCCTGTCGCCCGCCCACGGACGCCCGATCGCCGTGCCGAGCCAGGACATGATCATCGGCGCCTACTACCTGAGCGAGGTGGTCGACGACGGCGCCGGCCAGGGCCGCGTCTTCTCCGGCCTCAACGAGGCCGTGCTCGCCTACGACCAGCGGCTCCTCCCGGGCTCGCCGGCCGACGCCGACGCCGAGAGCCTGTCGCTGCACGCCCGGATCAAGGTCCGGATGCCGGCGGCCAAGTTCCCCGAGGACCGGTTCCCGGAGCGGGACGAGCGGCGGAGCCCGGACTCGCCGGTCCTGCGCCGCTCGGGATCGAACGGCGACGGCACCGTCCTCGTGGAGACCACCCTGGGCCGCCTCCTGCTGAACGACGCTCTCCCGCCCGACTTCCCGTTCGTCGACCGGGCCCTGAAGAAGCGGGACCTCACGGAGATCATCGGTGAGGTCGTCGACCGCTACTCGCGGGCCGAGGTCGCTCGGACGCTCGACAACCTGAAGGACCTCGGGTTCGAGTTCGCGACCCGGGCCGGTCTCACCATCTCGATCGCCGACGTCAAGACGCCGCGCCAGAAGGCGTCGCTGCTCGAGCGCTTCGAGAGCGAGGCCGAGAAGGTGGAGCAGCAGTACGACCGCGGGATCCTGACCGACGACGAGCGTCGCCAGAAGGAGGTCGAGATCTGGACCGAGGCCACGGACGAGGTCCGGCGGGCGATGGAGGCCGAGCTGTCGGCCGAGAAGTTCAACCCCGTCGACATGATGGTCGGCTCGGGCGCCCGCGGGAACGTGATGCAGGTGCGCCAGATCGCCGGCATGCGAGGCCTGGTGGCCAACCCGCGGGGCGAGATCATCCCCCGCCCGATCAAGTCGAACTTCCGCGAGGGCCTGTCCGTCCTCGAGTACTTCATCTCCACGCACGGGGCCCGCAAGGGGCTCGCCGACACCGCGCTGCGCACCGCCGACTCCGGCTACCTCACCCGCCGGCTCGTCGACGTGGCCCAGGAGCTGATCGTCCGGGAGGACGACTGCGACACCGGCCGCGGTATCTGGGTGGAGCAGGTGACCACCGAGGCCGACGGTCGGCCGCGGCGAGAGCTCGAGACGGAGCTGCTCGGCCGCTGCCTGGCCGAGGACGTCCAGCTCGCGGACGGCACGATGGCCCGCAACACCGAGGTCCGCGAGGACGAGCTCGCCCGCCTGGCCGCCGACCCGGGTCTGACCCGGGTGCGGGTCCGCTCGGTGCTGACGTGCGACTCGATCGGCGGCGTGTGCTCGCATTGCTACGGCACCATGCTCGCGACCGGGAAGCTGGTCGACCTCGGCGAGGCGATCGGCATCATCGCGGCGCAGTCGATCGGCGAGCCGGGCACGCAGCTCACGATGCGGACGTTCCACACCGGCGGCGTCGCCGGCGAGGACATCACGCACGGCCTGCCCCGCGTCGTCGAGCTCTTCGAGGCCCGCACCCCGAAGGGAGCGGCGACGCTGGCCGAGACGTCCGGCGTGATCCGGCTGGCCGAGAACGAGAAGGGCGAGCGCGTGGTGCTGGTCGTCGGTGACGACGGC
>DASZJD010000054.1 GCA_035948415.1 Acidimicrobiia bacterium
CGCTCGCCCCGGCGGTCGAGCACCCGCAGCAGCGCCTGCACGCACGACTCGTCGAACTGGCGTCCGGCGTTGCGGTACAGCTCGGCGACCGCCTCCTCTTGCGGCATGGCCCGCCGGTAGGCGCGGCTCGACGTCATGGCGTCGAACGCGTCCGCGACGTGGATGATCCGGGCCTCGAGCGGGGCGCCGAGGCCGTGGCTCTCAGCGCCGATCGCCGCCGCGCAGGGGGCCAGCGCCTCGATGCGGCGCACGAGCTGGACGCTGATCTCCTCGTGCCGGCGAACCGCGGCGTACTCGGACGCGGTGAGACGGCCGGGCTTGTTCAGGAGGCGGTTCGGGACCGTGAGCTTCCCGATGTCGTGCATGAGCGCCGCGTCACGGAGTCGTCGCAGGCGGGACGCGGAGAAGCCGAGCTCAGCGCCGACGTACGTCGCGAAGCGGGCCACGCGGGCCACGTGCCCGCCGGTGTAGGGGTCCTTGGCCTCGAGGGCCTGGACGAGCACCGCCAGCGTCGCCTCGTGCTGGTCGTTCACGGCGAGGTACGAGGCGAAGGCCTGCCGGGCCGCGAGGATCGGGGTGATGAAGAGCGCCACGATCAGCGCCCCGTGGGCCTCGTACAGCCGGCCGAGGAAGACCCCGAGGATGGCGAACACCACGATCTCGAAGTCGGCGAACCCCCACAGATCGCTGATCTGGCGCCGCAGCGACCCGCCGTCGCGCAGGCTGATCGTCACGCTCAGCAGCGCGATGTCGACGAGCCAGTACGCGACCGCGGCGGCGACCGCGCCGGCCAGCTCGAGCACGACGCTGTGCGCCGAGCGGGCGACGAGCGAGAACGCCCCGGCGGCGGCGAGCGTCGCCAGCCCGAGCGTCCCCATGTTGAAGGCCAGGCGCCGCCAGTCCCGTTGCCGCAGGTGCGGCCAGTAGATGCCGCCCGCCATGCCGACGAGCAGCGGCCCGAGCAGCGGCGCGCTGTCGCGGAAGACGAACACGGCGGCGAGCGAGATCATCACCGACGCCGACACCGACGAGCCGTTCGGGAGGTGCACCACGATGTGCTCGGCGAACGCGCAGAGCGCGGCGAGCAGGAGCAGCGGCGCCACGGCCGCGGTCTCGCCGCGGGCGGCGAACGCGGCGGCGAGCGCGACCGCCACCGCGAACACCGCGGTGCACCAGGCGCTGAGCGCCCGCGGGTGGGCGAGCTGGATGTCCATTGGGGCGGTGCCGGTCCTCGGGGGCAGGATCCCGGGGGATTAGGTGTGGGTCGGGTCTACTTCCAGGTCCGGCCAGCTCCCCCGGCAAGCACCACCGCAGCAATGCTCGATCCGATGAGAGCGACGCGGGCAATTGCACGCTTGCTCACGCCACACCCCCTCCTCCCCTTGGAGCTGGTGCCGACCAAGCGCTACTGAGGCGGCACCGCGATGCGCTCCGCTAGAAGCAGGGGCTATGCCCTCTGGTTCGTGACCCGGGACCCTGCCCTCGAGGCCCGGCGTGGACTCCCTTCGTCACAGCAACAACACGGGCCACCAATTCTCACGCACTCGGGCAGGTTCGGCAACTCCCCGGGTCGGTGCTGCCACCGTGAGCGCGCGAATCCGGGGTCGGCACGGGGTTCCCCAGGGCCCGCCGGCTGCGACCGGGCTACCGGGCGGCCGTGGTGGGGGGGACCGTCCCCATCCGCCCGGCCTCGAAGTCCTCGAAGGCCTGGGCGATCTCGGCTCGGGTGTTCATCACGAACGGGCCCTGCCACGCCACCGGCTCGCGGATCGGCCGCCCGCCGAGGAGGAGCACCTCGAGGTCGCCGGCCTGGTCCTGGCGCGCCGCCGCGCCCAGCGTGACCGAGTCGCCGGGGCCGAACACGGCCAGCTGCCCGGTCGAGACCGGCCGGCTCTCGGGACCGACGCGGCCGCGGCCCGCGAGCACGTACGCGAGGGCGTTGAAGTCGCGGGGCCACGGCAGCGCGAGCTCGGCGCCCGGGCTGAGCGTGGCGTGGACGAGCGCGATCGGCGTGCGCGTGGTGCCAGGGCCGCGGTGGCCGGCGACTTCGCCCGCCACGACGCGGACGAGCGCCCCACCGTCCTCGGACCGGAGCAGCGTGACGCGCCCGGCGGGGATGTCCTGATACCGCGGTGGCACCCATTTCTGGGCCGAGGGCAGGTTGACCCACAGCTGGACGCCGTGGAAGAGCCCGCCGCGCGCGACCAGGTCCTCGGGCGGCGTCTCGATGTGGAGGATGCCGGCGCCGGCGGTCATCCACTGCGTGGCCCCGTCGGTGATGACCCCGCCGCCCCCGGTCGAATCGTGGTGCTCCATCGTCCCGTCGATCATGTACGTGACCGTCTCGAAGCCTCGATGCGGGTGCCACGGGGTGCCCTTCGGCTCGCCGGGCGCGTACTCGATCGCGCCCATCTGGTCCATGTGGACGAAGGGGTCGAGCGCGCGCGGCTCGACGCCTGCGAACGCCCGGCGCACGGGGAACCCGAGACCCTCGAAGCCCGGCGGCGCGCTCGTGACCGACAGGACCGGACGCGGGGTGGTGCGGCGCGGGTCGGGGCGCGTGATCGTGGGGAGCGTCAGCGGGTCCTCGACCGTGACCGCTGGCATGGCGCCCTCCCTTCTCGTGCGTGGCAACCGGCCCGGGCCGGCTCGCATTCCGTGCCGAGGCCAGCCGACTGCCGGCGGTCACCAGCCCGAGGCGCCGGGGACGTGGTAGAAGCAGGCGATGCGCTTCGGCTTCAAGACTGCGCCCCAGAACACGACCTGGGCCGACATGCGGGCGGTCTGGGAGGCGGCGGACCGGATCGAGCTCTTCGAATCGGGGTGGACGTTCGACCACTTCTATCCGATCTTCTCGGATTCGCGGGGGCCGTGCCTCGAGGGGTGGGTCACCACGACGGCCCTGGCCCAGGCGACGCGTCGGCTGCGGATCGGCGTGCTCGTCACCGGGATGCCGTACCGGCATCCCGCGGTGCTCGCCAACATGGCGGCCACCCTGGATGTCGTCTCCGACGGTCGACTCGAGCTCGGGATCGGCGCGGGATGGAACGTCGAGGAGGCCACCGCCTACGGCATCGACCTGCACGCGTCCCTGACGGATCGCTTCGACGCCTTCGACGAGGGCTGTGCCGCCATCGTCAGCCTTCTGACGAAGGAGACCACGACGCTCGGAGGTCGTTTCGTCCAGCTGCAGGAGGCCCGCTGCGAGCCGAAGCCGGTGCAGCATCCCCACCCGCCGATCTGCATCGGGGGCACGGGGGAGCGGCGCACGCTCCGGTCCGTGGCCCGCTTCGCGCAGCACTGGAACTTCCCCGGCGGGGACGTGGCGACGTTTCGAGGCAAGCTCGACGTGCTGCGCGGGCACTGTGCCGACCTCGGACGTGATCCGGCCGAGATTCTCACCTCGACGCACCTGCGCCTCCCCGAGAGCGGTGACACCGGCCCGCTCGTCGAGCAGGCCGAGCGGTTCGGCGACGCCGGGCTCGACCTGGGGATCGTGTATCTGCCGCCGCCCCACTCGGCGTCGGTGCTCGAGCCGGTCGCGGCCGCGCTCCAGCACCTCCGCGGCTGACGATCGTCGGCGAGCTGGTCGGCGGCGACCCTCGCTAGGACACCCGCGTCCCTCGGGCTCGGCGCCGGCGAGCCGGGGCGACGCCGACGCTGGCGATCACCACGCCGGCGGCCAGGGCCAGCAGCGAGACGTCGGTGCCCGGCGCGACGACGGCGACGACCGCGGCCAGGGCTCCGAGGAGCACGCCGGCGACGTTCGATCGGCGCACGGCGCGCGGCGTCGCGCCGGCATCACCTTGGGCGGAGCCTCGCTGACCCTGCCCGCGACGCGCCCGGCGACAGCCGGCGACGACGATGGCCGCCCCTCCGACGAGGAGGGCGGCCACCACGAGCCATTGGACCACCGCGTTCGGTGCACAGCCGCATCCCGCCGCGAGCACGCCGAGCACCTGCCTTTCGCCGACTGGCGCGCCGAGTATCGCGCCCGGAGGCGGCGGCCCGGCGCGAGGGCGGCGCCAGGACGCCGTCACCGCGGGCAGACTCGGTGCCCGAGCGCCGGGGCCCAGCCGAATCCCCGCCGCCGAGGCCGGAGGGCCGGATGAGCGTCGCAGCGTCGGGGCGGACCGGTCCTCGCCTCGCCGTCGGCGCCGGCGTCGTCCGGGTCGGCACCTGCTCGTGGGCCGACTCGACGCTGGTCAAGGACACCCACTGGTATCCCCGCCGCTCGATGAGCGCCGCCGACCGCCTGGCCTTCTACGGCGAGCACTTCCCCCTCGTCGAGGCCGACAGCACCTACTACCGGCCCCCGTCGGAGCCCTTGACCCAGGGATGGGCCGAGCGATCACCGGCGGGGTTCGTGTTCGACATCAAGGCCTACTCGCTCTTCACGCACCACCCGACCCGCCCCGAGACGCTGTGGCCCGACGTCCGCGACGGGATCCAGGCCAACTTCGCCGGCAAGCGCACCGCCTACGTCGAGCATCTGACCTCGACCGCACTCGACGCGGCCTGGGCGCACTTCGTCGCCGGGCTCCGGCCGCTCCAGGAGGCCGGCAAGCTCGGCGCCGTCCTCTTCCAGTTCCCGCAGTGGTACCCGCCGAACCGCGCCCACCGGGAGGAGCTCGCGGCCCTGCCGGCGCGCCTCCCCGGCGTGCGGATCAGCGTCGAGTTCCGTTCCCCGCGCTGGCTGGCGGAGGGAGACCGCGACCGGACGCTCGAGACGCTCGAGGCCGCCGGGCTGGCGCTCGTGGTCGTCGACGCTCCCGCGCGTTCGGGGCTGACGACCGTCCTTGCCGCGACCCGCCCCGACCTGGCCGTCGTGCGGCTCCACGGTCGCAACGACGAGGCCTGGGACCAGCGCGGCGGGACCGCCGCCGAGCGCTTCCAGTACCTCTACCGACGGGACGAGCTCGAGCCGTGGGCCGAGCGGGCGGCCCAACTGGCGGGCGAGGTGGACGAGGTGCACATGCTCTTCAACAACTGCTACCAGGACTACGGCGTCCGCAACGCCCAGGACCTCGTCGAGCTGCTCGTCGAGCAGGGCGCCCGCCCGGAACGTTCCTGACGGCGCACCCTCAGTAGCCGCGGCCCAGGTCGACCTGGTTCAGCAGCGGCTCGCCCGCGAGGAACCGAGCCAGGTTGTCCCGGAACAGCCGGTGCAGGTTCACGAAGAGCGCCGTCGGCGCCGACGCCGAGTGGGGCGACAGGAGAAGGTTCGGTGCCGACCAGAGTGGATCGTCGGGCGGCAGCGGCTCGACGTGGGCGACGTCGAGCGCCGCGGCCCGGAGGTGTCCCCGCTCGAGGGCGGCGATGAGCGCAGCCTCGTCGAGGAGGGACCCCCGTCCGACGTTGCAGAAGAACGAGCCCGGCTTCATGGCCGCGAAGGCCGCCCCGTCCATCAGCCCCGTCGTCTCCGGAGTCTCCGGGACCGCGGCGACGACCGCGTCGCACTGCCCGAGCATTCTGTGGAGCTCGCTCGGCGGGAACACCTGCTCGACGTTGGCGGCCCGGGAGCCGGGTGTCGCGGACCGTCGGGTGGCCAGGACACGCAGTCCGAAGGCGGCGGCGCGCGACGCGACGGCCGAGTTGATCGCGCCGAGTCCGAGCAGCCCGAGGGTGCTGCCCTCGAGCTGACGCCCGTACAGCGGCTCCCAGTCATGGCGGGCCTGCAGCTCGTCGAGGGCGCGGAACCGCTTCCACTCCTGGAGGACGCGGGCGAGCGCGAACTCGGCGATCGCCACCGCGTTCGCGCCGGCCGCGGTCGTGAGCCGGATGCCGGCCTCCGCCAGCCCCGCGGACTGGAGCTGGCCGGTGCCGGCGCCGACCGCTTGGACCCACCGGAGCCGCGGCGCGACCCGGCCCACGTCGAACGGCAGGTCGATCGCGAGCGCGACGTCGAGACGCGCCAGCGCCGACCGTTGGGCGTCGGTCAGCGGCGGGGCCTGCTCGTGCAGCCGATCCGCGCCCGGCTTGCCGCGGGCGCTCCGCAGGTCGTGCGGCTCGACGTAGGTCTGGACCACGACCTCGACGCCACCGAGGTCCTCGAGGTCCGCGACCGCGGCTCCGAACCGCTCGACGTCGCCGTACCACTCGGGTGGGTACAAGATGCCGACCACGAGCGGGGTGGGAGCAGTCGGATCGGACACGGGTGGCCCCAGTTCGTCGACGTCGGTGCGGCGTGAACCTACGCGAGCTCGTGCCGGGCCGGGCCAGCAAGCGGGCCTCCCGCGGCGCGGGACGACCGACTACGCGATGTGCCGCCTGCGGTCGGAGGTCGGGCCGCGATCGTGCTCGCCCCGCCGGTCCGTTTCCGACGACGCCTCGTCGTGCGCACGCGCGGAGTCGGCCGGACGGCGCAGCGTGGTGTGCCGCTCAACGAGGGCCTGAGCCCACTCCTCGAAGTCTCCCCAGCGGGACGACCAGTCGTCCGGCCAGTGGTACTGGAGCGCGGGGTGCTGCTCGATGAAGGCCCGGGCCCGAGCGCGCGCGGCGCGCCATCGGGGCGTCCAGGCCGCTCGCAGCGCGTGGCGGCCGGCCGTGACGCCGCGTCCGAAGGCGCGGCCGAGGGCGCCGACGCCGGCGACGGCACGGGCGCGAGGCGAGCGTCGAGCGCGAGCCGCTCGACCGGGTCGCGGCGTCGCCCGCGCCGCGGTGCCGCGACCGGACAGCCGGGCGTCGGCGCGGACGATGAGGGTGACCGCGAGCACGGTCACCCCCGCAGCCACGAGCACCAGCACGAGCGCGAGCACGAAGCCATTCTCTACCCTCCCGGCGGGCCGAGAAAAACGTCGGGGCACTCAGGCGGTCCTCAGCCGGGCGGCGGCCCGGTCGCCGGTGTCGCGGCCAGGCGGCGGGGTCGTAGGATCCGGCGCTGCGTGTCCGGACGAAGCGCGTCCGCCGCGGGCCTGCTCGACGGCGTGCGCATCCTCGACCTCAGCATCTGGCGCCCGGGTCCCTACGCGACGCAGCTGCTCGCCGACCTCGGGGCGGACGTGCTGAAGGTCGAGCCGCCGGGTGGGGATCCGATGCGGATCTTCCCGGAGCTCTTCGCGACCCTCAACGCCAACAAGCGCAGCGTCGTGTTGAACCTCCGCGACGGCAGCGATCGGACCCGGGCGCACGAGCTGGTGGCGGACGCTGACGCGCTGGTCGAGGGCTTCCGCCCCGGCGTCGCGGCCCGGCTGGGGATGGGTGAGGCCGACGCCCGCGCCATCAACCCCGCGATCGTGTACTGCTCGGTCTCGGGGTACGGCCAGGACGGCCCGCTCGCGACCGCGCCCGGGCACGACCTGAACTACCAGGCCTACGCCGGCGTCCTCGCGCCCGAGGGTGGCCCGCCGGTCCAGTGCGCGGTGCCCATCGCCGATCTCGGCGGCGGCCTCGCCGCGGCGATGGGGGTGTGCGCGGCGCTGCTCGGACGGGCCCGCACGGGCGAGGGCGAGCACGTCGACGTGGCCATGGCCGACCTCCTGGCCTCCTGGACCGGCCCGCTCACCGGCCTGCGAGTGGGCGAGACCGGAGCCCGGCTCGGGCGGCTGCCGTCGTACGGCTCGTTCCGCACCGCGGACGGGTCGTGGCTGACGATGGGGGTCATCGACGAGCAGCACTTCTGGACCGCGGTGTGCGACGGCCTCGGCCTCGACGACCTGCGCGGCCTCGACCTGGCCGGCCGAACTGCCCGCCACGACGAGATCCGGGCTCGGCTCACCGCGGCCATCGCCGCCCGACCCCGCGACGAGCTCGTCGAGGTGCTCGGCCGCGACGCCCCGGTGGCGCCGTCGCTGACCCGCGAGGAGATGCTGCGACACCCGCAGTTCGTGCACCGCGGCATGTCCGGCGGTGCCACCCCCGACGGGTATCCGTCCATGGGCTACCCCGTGCGGTTCGCGCGGGCGCCGGCCCGGCCGCCGGCGCGGGCGCCGGCGCTCGGCGAGCACCAGACCGAGGGCTTCGGCCCCTGAGCCACTCGGGCGCGTGGACCTCGACGCCGGCGCGCGCCAGCGCGGGCGTCGGGCTCAGGACGACCGGTAGATGTGGCGGGTCGGCACGACGCCGCCCCGGCGGACCTTCCGGACCGCGGCGCGGAGCGCAGCGTCGACGCGAAGGACCGTGTCCTTCACGAGCTCGTCCGGGAAGCCGCGGAAGCTCGTCGGGTGGAAGTACTCCTGCCCCGGTGGGTCACGCTCGTCGAGGAGCGGGCGCGGGGCGAAGTAGTAGTTCGAGAGGCAGCAGCGGGCACCGTCGTGGGTCACCGGGCTGACGGAGTGCCACGACCGTCGAGTGGTTCCCATCAGCACCAGGTGGTTGAACCGGCTCGGGATCGTGCGGCCGCCGGGCCGTCGAGGTCCGTCGTCCCAGAGCTGGAGGCTGCCGCCGTACTCGGGCCGCCAGTCCGGCGTGACGTAGTAGAGGAGGTTCAGCACCCGGTACGCCGAGCGGTCGTGGTCGTGCGAGTTGTCGACGTGCGGGTTCAGGAAGTTGCCCCGTCGCATCACGCTGATCCCGCCCGCGTACAGGTGGGGGTCCGGCATCAGCCCGCGAACGTCCGAGATCGCCCGGAGCTGGTCGAGGACCGGCGGCTCCTGGAACGCGTACACGGCCTCTTCGAGCAGCGGGGGGTACCGGTCCATCTGCGCCGACACGTACTTCCGCTCGCGCAGGGTCCGTCGCTCCATCATGTGGTCGGGCGCCGGGAAGGCGGCGTGGATCGCCTGGCAGGTCTCGACGTCGAGGGCGCCGGGGAGCACGCAGGCGTGGATGCGGCCCGTCTCGTGGAACTGCGCCCGAAGGGCGGCCTGGTGGCGTCGGAGCCGGTCGGCGATCACCGTGCCGAGGCTCACACGGTCCATCGGGGCTGGAGGCTACAACCGGCCAGCGTCGGCCCTCGGCGGCACCGGCGCCCCGACCGCCCGCCGCGCCGGGGGCGGCGCGTTAGCGTCCGGGCCGATGGTCCGGCTGCTCGCCGTGGCCGCGCCGCTCGGGCTCTCCAACTTCGCCGGCGGCGTCGCCATCGGCCTCGACGGCCTCGCGGCGCGTCGGCGGCTGGAGGCGGCGCTCGTGTTCGCGGCCTTCGAGGCCGGCATGCCGCTCGCGGGGCTCGCCGTCGGGCGCGGCGTCGCCACGCTGGTCGGGGACTCGGCCGCGGTTTTGGGGGGCCTGGTGCTGGTCGGTCTCGGCGCCTGGCTGCTCCTCCAGGCCGCCCGCGCCACGCGGGGGACGCGGCCTCGTCGCACGTGGAACCGCGGTCGGCTCGTCGTCGTCGCCGCCGCGCTCAGCGTCGACAACCTGGTCGCCGGCTTCGCGTTGGGCGCCTTGCAGGTCTCGGTGCTGGTGGCCGCCCTCGTCATCGGCGCCGTCAGCGCGGTGCTGGGCTTCGCCGGCCTCGAGCTCGGCCACCGGGCCGGGCGGCGGCTCGCGGGGTACGCGGACGCCTGCTCGGCGGCCGGCCTGATCGCGGTGGGGGCCCTCGCCGCGCTCCGAATCCTGTGACGGGCGGACGGCGGGCCGACGTCACCACCGCCACGGGTACGCGTCGTCGGGCCAGGTCACGACCCCGGCGCGGCGGAGCTCGTCGATCTCGGCCCGGTCGCAGCCGAGCTCCTCGAGGATCTCCTGGGTGTGCTCGCCCACCCGCGGCGGGGGTCCCTGGATCCGCCCCGGCGTCTCGGAGAAGCCGACCGTGTGCCCGAACTGGCGCAGGGTCCCGAGCGTCGGGTGCTCGTACTCGGCGACCAGGCCGAGGCGCTCGGCGTCGGCGTCGAACAGCGCGGCCTCGCCGCCCTTGACGTCGACCGCGACCTCGTTCGGCACGCCGACGTCGTCGAGGACGTGCGACCACATGACCGCGGTCTGGGTCCGGAACGCCGCCTCGAGCTGCGGGACGGCGGCGGCGCCGTCGTCGACGCCGGTCGCAGCGCAGAGCTCCGACCAGTCGCGGTCACGGATCGCCGCCACCTGGATCCAGCCGTCGTTTGTCTCGTACAGGCGGTAGCCAGGGTCGAAGCCGCGCTGGTCGGCGTCGAGCTTCGGGCGCGACGTCGGGGTCCCGTCCGCCCGCAGCAGCACGTCGGAGGAGAACACCGCCCCGCCGTCCATGAGCGACGTCCAGAGCTCCTGGCCGGCTCCGGTGCGGCGCCGGTGATAGAGGGCGGCGAGCACGCCGACGACGGACAGCATCGCGTTCGACGTGTCGCACATCCCGTAGCGGTAGTACAGGGGGTCGTGGCCGTGGGGCACCGCGCCGGCCTCGTGCTCGAGCCCGGCCGAGGCCTGGTAGAGCGGGTCGAGGCCGCCGAACTCCGAGAGCGGCCCGTCGAGCCCGTAGGCGTAGGTGTTGCAGTAGACGAGGTCGGGCTTGACGGCGCGACAGGCGTCGTAGTCGAGGCCCAGCCGGCTGGCGGTCCCCTTCGTCATGTTGTGGTGCACGACGTCGGCGGTGGCGACGAGCCGCAGCGCCAGCTCGTGCCCGGCTGGGTCCTTCACGTCGAGCGCGATGTCACGCTTGCCGCGCTGGCAGCCCAAGAAGGGCGCGCCGGCCATGCGCATCCCGTCTCCCCGGACCGGCTCGACCTTGATCACGTCCATCCCGAGGTCGGCCAGGATCATGGGGCCGAACGGGCCGGCCAGGTACTGCCCGAAGTCGATGAGGCGGAGCCCCTCGAGGGCGTGCATCAGGCGCGGCTCCGGGCCGCGGCGCGGGTGGCGCCGCCGGTGATGGCAGGGATGTCGTCGGCGCCGTACCCGAGCGCGCCCCACACCTCGTCGTCGTCGGCGCCCACCGGGGGCTGCGGACCCGCGATCGCGCCCGGGGTGCCGAGCAGGTGGATCGGGACGCCGATCTGGGTCGCGGGCCCGAGGTCCGGGTCGGCGACGGTGGCGACCATGTCGTTCGCGATCAGCTGCGGATGCGCGAACTGCTCCTCCGGCGCGACGACGGCCTCGGCGATGTGGTTGTGGGCCACGAGCTCGGCGATGAGCTCGCCCCGGCGGCGGGTCTTGAACGCGTCGCGCCGGCGGTCGTTCATCCGGTTCTGCTGCTGCAGCGGCAGGAGGCCCTCGAGGTCCTCGGGCGGCGGCGCCGTGACGCCGAGGATCTCGTCGAGCGACTTGGTCGGGGTCTTCCCGCTCATCACCGAGACGTGGACGTACTCGCGGTCGGCGCACTCGAAGATCATCGGCTGGTGCACGCCCGGCGGGTGGCTCTTCGCCATGAGGCCGTAGTAGGCGGCGTCGCCGTGCTCGGCGTGCTGCCAGATCTGGGTGGTGTAGAGGAACACCCCCTGGAGCAGGCTCGTCTGCACGTGCTGACCCCGGCCGGTCGTCTCCCGGGCGAGCAGCGCGGCGAGGACGCCGCTGGCCACGAGGTAGATCGCGCCCATGCTCGGCATGGGCATGGCGAGGAAGATCGGCCCCGGGCGCCACCCCGGCTGCTCCCACTGCTGGCCGGACGCCGCCTGCACGAGCGCGTCGTAGCCCGGCCGGGGCGCGAGCCGATGACCCGGCGGGTAGGCGGGCACCGAGCAGTAGACGAGCCGAGGGTTCGTCGCCGCGCAGGCCTGGTAGCCGACGCCGAGCCGGTCCGTGACGCCGGGCCGGAACGACTCGACGAGGACGTCGGCGGTGGCGACGAGGCGGTGGAACGCCTCCCGACCCGCGTCGGCCTTGAGGTCGACCTGCACCGCTCGGCGCGAGCGCGTCCACACCTTGTAGCCGTCGTAGCACCGGAAGGGGTCGCCGCCCGGCGGCTCGACCTTGATCGTGTCCGCGCCCTGCTCGGCCAGGAGGAGGACGCCGAGCGCCCCGGCCGCGCCCCAGCTGAGGTCGAGGATGCGAACGCCGTCGAGCGCGCCGGGCACGCCCGGCATCCTTCCACGGGCCTGACGCGGGTGTCAGGTGGCCGTGGGCCGGGCCGACCGCGACGCACTAGCGTCGGCGCCGCGACGCCGACCTCGGGAGGAACCGTGCAGGCCTACGACAAGCTCTACATCGGCGGCGAGTGGGTCGAGCCCGTGGGCACGGGCACGATCGACGTCATCTCCCCCCACACCGAGGCGGTCATCGGACGGGTGCCCGACGCCGCGCCGGCCGACATGGACCGCGCCGTCACGGCGGCTCGCCGCGCCTTCGACGACGGGCCGTGGCCGCGGATGACGCCCGCCGAGCGGGCCGAGGGCATCAAGCGCCTCTCGGGCGCGCTGCAGTCGCGGTCCCAGGAGCTGGCCGACACCATCTCCTCGGAGAACGGCTCGCCGAAGTCCTGGTCGCTGATGGGGCAGGTCTTCTCGGCCACGATGGTGCTCGACACGTACGCCGGGCTCGCGTCCGGGTACGGCTGGGAGGACCGGCGCACCGGCGCCCTCGGCGCGCCGGTCATCGTCCGGCGCGCGCCGGTCGGCGTCGCCGCCGGCATCATCCCCTGGAACGTGCCGCTGTTCATCAGCGCCCTGAAGCTCGGGCCCGCGATGGCGGCGGGCTGCCCGATCGTGCTGAAGCCGGCGCCCGAGACGCCGCTCGACGGCTACCTGCTCGCCGAGGCCGTCGCCGAGGCCGACCTGCCGCCGGGCGTCGTGAACGTGGTCGCCGGGGGTCGCGAGACCGGCGAGCACCTCGTGCGGCACCCCGGGATCGACAAGGTCTCGTTCACGGGCTCGACCGCCGTCGGCAAGCACATCGGCGAGCTGTGCGGCGGGATGCTGAAGCGGCTCACGCTGGAGCTCGGCGGGAAGTCGGCGGCGATCGTCCTCGACGACGCCAACCTCGACGAGGCGATGCTCGGCAACCTCGTGATGTCCGGCCTCATGAACAACGGCCAGGTCTGCGGCGCGCAGAGCCGAGTCCTCGTGTCGAAGCGGCGCTACGGCGACGTCCTCGACGCGCTCGGCACCGCGGTCGGCGCCTTGAAGGTCGGCGACCCGCTCGACGACACGGTCCAGGTCGGGCCGCTCGTCGCCGAGCGCCAGCGGACCCGGGTCGAGGGCTACCTCGAGGCCGGGAAGGCCGCGGGCGCACGACCGGTCGTCGGCGGCGGCCGCCCCGCCGACCTGCCGACCGGCTGGTACGTCGAGCCGACGGTGTTCGCCGACGTCAGCAACGACATGAAGATCGCGCGCGAGGAGATCTTCGGGCCGGTGCTGTCGGTGATCCCGTACGACGACGAGCGGGAGGCGATCGCGATCGCCAACGACTCGGACTACGGGCTCTGCGGCTCGGTGTGGACGGCGGATCCCGAGCACGGCGCCGCGGTGGCCGCCCAGGTGCGGACCGGCGTCGTGGCCGTCAACTCGTCGATGATCCTCGACTTCAACGCGCCGTTCGGCGGGTTCAAGCAGTCGGGGATCGGGCGCGAGCTCGGCCCCGAGGGCATCGACCCCTACACCGAGTACCAGACGATCATCCTGCCGGCCTGAGCCGGGGCGCCGGTCAGCTGGCGAGCGCCTCGCCGGCGTCCACGCCGGCCATCGACGGGTGACGCAGCTTCGAGAGGATTCGCGCCTCGATCTGGCGGACGCGCTCGCGGGTCACGCCGATCTCCTTGCCGACCTCGGCCAGGTCGCGCGGGCCGCCGCCGTCGAGGCCGTACCGCAGCTCGACGATCCGCCGCTCCCGGTCGTCGAGGAGGCCCAGCATGGTCTGGACCACGTGCACCCGCGCCTCCCGGTTGGCGATGTCGTCGGCGAAGGGGGTCTCGTCGTCGGCGATGGTGTCGCCGAGGAGCAGGTCGTCGCTGTCGCCGTCGCCGATCGGGGCGTCGACGCTCGCCATCCGGGTCGGGAACCGGCGGACCTCGCCGACGCGGGCGGCGTCGACGCCGCTGGCGGCGGCGATCTCCTCGTCGGTCGGGGTGCGCCCGAGGCGCGCCTCCAGGTCGTCGGAGACCCGGGCCACGAGGCGGTAGGTGTCCTCGGCGTGGGCGGGGAGGCGGATGAGGCGAGCGGTGTCGGCGTAGCCGCGGGTGATGGCCTGGCGGATCCACCACGTGGCGTAGGTGGAGAACTTGAAGCCCTTCCGGAAGTCGAACTTCTCGACCGCGTGCATGAGCCCGAGGTTGCCGAGCTGGATGAGGTCGCCGAGCGGCAGCCCGGTGCTCTGGTAGCGGCGGGCGATCGAGACGACCAGCCGCAGGTTGGCGACGACGAACTCGTCGCGGGCCCGCTGGCCGGCAGCGACGGCCTCGTGGAGGCGGCGACGCTGGGTGGGCGAGAGTCGTCCGGGCGACTCGAGGCGCTCGAGCGCGGCGAGGCCGTCCATGACGAGGCGGCCGAGGCGCGCCTCGTCGTCCTTCGTCAGGAGGTCGTGGCGTCCGATCGCCTCGAGGTAGGCGCCGACCGCGTCTTGCTGCTCCGAGTTCTGCCTACGAACCCGCGTCGCCATGGGCGCCTCCCTGGTGTTTCGCCACTGACAACGCTCGCGGATGCCTTGGACGTTCCCATGTGACGTCCGCCACACTCACCCGGCCGTGGCCGCCTCCAGCCGGGCCCGGGCGGCGCCGGCGTAGCCGGGGTCCAGCTCGAAGCCGACGAACCGGCGGCCCAGCTCCACGGCCGCCACCCCCGTGGATCCGACCCCCATGAAGGGGTCGAGGACCAGGTCCCCGGGCCGGCTGGCCAGCTCGACCAGGCGGCGGAGCACCGACAGCGGCTTCTGGGTCGGGTGCTTGGGGTCTCGGACCCGTTCGTGGCCGCCGCAGACCGGGGCCTCGAGGAAGTTGTGCATGTCCCGCTGGCGCCCGAAGTTCCAGGTGTGGCCCTGGTCCCAGCAGCACACCACGAGCTCGCAGGAGTTCAGGAACCCGGCCCGGCGCAGCTTCGGGGGCGGGTTCGTCTTGTGCCAGACCAGGAACTGGAAGGTGTCGAAGGCGGGGTCGAAGACCTCGTGCCAGCGCCCGAGCAGGTTGTACGAGGTGAAGGCGAAGAGGTTGCCGTGGGGGGCCAGCACCCGCCGGATCTGGTCCAGCCAGTCCTTCGGGTCGAAGGTCACCTGGTCCCAGGGCGCGAGGTCGTTGTTGAAGTCGGACCGCCATGACATGGCGATGTTCCCCCGCGAGTACGACGCCAGGTTGTAGGGGGGGTCGGTGCAGACCAGGTCGACGGACTGGTCCGGGACGGCGCGGATCAGGTCGCGGGCGTCCCCAGCGTGGACCTCGAACGGGCACCGGCCCCGCCCGCCAACGGGCACCGGCCCATCGAAGCAGATGCGGGCCACCGCCGGTGACCACCGGGCCCGGCGCCATACTGGCCCGCTCGTCGAAGCGTCGGAGCGGGAGGGGTGCGTGGAGCTGCGGAGTGATGGGGCGGGCCCCGCCCGGGGGTGGCGGGGCCGGTCGGCCGGGGGGGCCGGGCCGAGGGCGGCGCCGTGACCGAGCAGCCGTCGCTGCTCGACGGGGACGTCGGGTCGGAGCCCACGCTCGGCGTCGCCGAGCTCAACGCCGCGATCAACGCCTCGCTGAGCGCGGCGTTCCCGGACTCGGTCTGGGTGCGGGGCGAGGTCCAGGCGCTGCACGTCTCGCGCAACCAGCACTCCTACTTCGAGCTCGTCGAGCCCGACGAGCGTCGAGACCGGGTCCGGGCGGCGATCCGAGTGGCGCTGTTCCGGGACGATCGACCCCCGGTCAGCCGGGCCCTGCGAGCGGCCGGGCTTCGACTCGCGGACGGCGTCGAGGTCCGCATCCGCGCCCGCGTCGACTTCTGGCCTCCCGCCGGCCGGCTCCAGCTCGTCATGTCGGGCATCGACCCGGCGTTCACGGTCGGGCGGCTCGCCGCCGACCGGGACCGGGTCGTGCGGACGCTCGCCGCCGAGGGCGTGCTCGGCCGCAACGCCACGCGACCGCTGCCGATGGTGCCCCTCCGGATCGGGCTCGTCACCAGCGGCGGCAGCGCCGCGTACCGTGACTTCCTCCAGGGGCTCGAGGGCAGCGGCTACGCGTTCCGTGTCGCGCACTGCGATGTGCGGGTGCAGGGGGCGGCCGCGTCTCGGCGGGTCGTCTGGGCGCTGCGACGGCTCGCGGCCCTCGACCTGGACGCCGTCGCGGTCGTCCGCGGCGGCGGGGCTCGCAGCGATCTGGCCCCGTTCGACAGCGAGCTCGTCGCGCGGGCCATCACGGAGATGCCGGTGCCGGTTCTGACCGGGATTGGCCACGAGACCGACCGGACGGTCGCCGACGAGGTCGCGCACACCTCGGTGAAGACGCCGACCGCCGCCGCCGCGGTGCTCGTGGAGGCCGTCGACGCCTACGTCGAGCGCCTCGCCACGGTGGCACACCGGGTGTCCCTCCGTGCCCGTGGCGTCGGCGCGCTCGCGCAACGCGAGCTCAGCGGGATCGCCGGTCGGCTGCGCCGCGCCGTCCCGGCCGCGCTCGAGCGCGAGCGCCGAGCCCTGGACGGGCGCCAGCGCCGGGCCGTGCACGCCGGCCGACGCGGGGCGCTCGAGGGCACGCGGGCCCTGGCGAGCCGGCACGCGGCCGTCGTGGTCGCGTCCCGCCACGGCCTGGCCGCCGAGCGCGGACGCGTCGACGGCGCCGCGGCGCGGCTCCGCGCCTTGGACCCGCGCCGGGTGCTCGAGCGCGGCTACACCATCACGCGGGACGAGCAGGGCGCGATCGTGCGTGCCGCCGACGCGGTGGCGGGCGGCTCGCTGCTGGTGACCGAGACGGCCGACGGGCGGCTGCGCAGCCGGGTGGAGGACGAATGACGGCGAAGGCGTCCGAGCCCGGGTACGGGGAGGCGATGGCCGAGCTCGACGCCATCCTCGTCGAGCTGGAGGGCGACGAGCTCGACGTCGACGTGCTGGCCGAGCGGGTGCAGCGGGCGAGCGAGCTGCTGAAGCTCTGTCGGGCCCGGATCGTCCGGGCCCAGCGCGACGTGGACCGGATCGTCGCCGACCTCGAGGACTTCGACGGGGCCGACGACGCCGCGGACGCCGAGCCCGGCTAGGCGCTCGCCGCCACGGCAGCGACGACCGCGTCCTCGAACGGCCAGTTCCCCTCGACGTGGCGGTTGCCCTCGACCTGCATGTCGCGCAGCCACCAGAACAGGTAGACGCCACACGTGAAGACGCTGGCGATCACCCGCCCCGCGTAGTTGTGCTTGCCCTTCACCCGGGCCGGATCCGGGGAGGGGAGCGTGAGACCGAGCCGGGCGTACACCTGGGCCAGGTCGGCCTCGATCGCGACCTCGGCTCGATCGTGGGCGTCGAAGTCCTGGTCGATGAAGATGAACCCGACGAGCTGGGCGATGCCCGGAAAGATCAGGTTCACGCTGCCGCCGACGACGTCGATGACCACCCAGACCGTCGGGTCGCGGAACTCGCGGGTCAGCCGCTGCATCGTGCCGAGCGAGCCCGCGACGCGATCGAAGGCGGGGCGCAGCTCGTCGACCAGGCCGCGCTCGGAGGCCAGCTCCCAGGCGTAGACGTTCGCGGCCTCGAGGAACTCGAGCCGGCGCTGGTTGTGGTCGCGGTCGCGCCGCATGAGTTGGTAGAAGAGGTAGAAGCCGAAGATCCCGCAGGTGATGATCGTGAGGAAGATGTTCAGCCCGGGGCCGGTGAACACGTAGTCGGTCTGGGCGCGGCGGTCGTAGGCAGCGCGGATCCGGGCCGGCGGCGTCATCGCGGGTTGGCTCGGCCACGACGCCGCGGGCATCGGCGGCGGTGGCGTGCTCACGCGGCGGACCCTATCGTGGCCCTTGGCGTTTGGATGGGAAGCGGGGACCCATGCCGCTCGTGCTCGGCATCGACTCGGCGGCCGGCGCGACGACGGTCGAGATGCGCGACGCCGACGACGGGCGCGTGTACGCGGCGGGTCGAGCGCCCCATCGAAACCCGGGGGCCGCCGACGGCGAGGTGGACCCGAGCGTGTGGTGGCACGCGCTCGTCGACGCCCGACACGCGCTCGGCGGCGCGCTGGGCGTGGCCGCGGTGGCGGTGGCCGGCCAGCAGCCGGGTCTGATCGTCCTCGACGAGGCGCGCGAGGTGCTCCGGCCCGCCAAGCTCGCGGCGGCGAGCGACGCCGTCCGCCAAGCCGAGGCGCTCGTCGACGATCTCGGCGGCCCGGCGGAATGGGTCGGCGAGGTCGGGCTGGTGCCGGACGCGTCGTCGCCGATCGCGCAGCTGGCCTGGCTCAAGCGCGCCGAGCCCGAGCAGTGGGGGCGCGTCGCCTCGGTGCTGACGCCGCACGACTGGCTCACGTACCGGCTGAGCCGGGCGCTCGTCACCGACCGCGGCGACGCGTCGTGGACCGGCTACTGGTCGCCCCGTGAGAACCGCTGGCGAACCGACCTGCTCGCGTACGTCGACGAGGAGAAGGACTGGTCCCGCTGCCTGCCCCGCGTGTGCGGGCCGCGCGAGCCGGCCGGCGACCGCGCCGGCGTGCTGATCGCCGCCGGCACCGGTGAGCCGATGGCAGCGGCGCTCGGGCTCGGGCTCGGTCCCGGCGACCTGGCGGTGGCGCTCGACCGCACGGTCCGGGTGTTCACGGTCCGCGAGCGTCCCACCGACGATCCCAGCGGCGCGGTGGCCGGGTTGGCCGACGCGGCCGGGCGGTTCCTGCCGACGGTCAGCCTGCGCAACGGCATGAACGCGATCGGCGCGGTCGCGCGGTTGCTCGGGGTCGACGCCCACCGCTTCGACCAGCTGGCGCTGGCGGCGCCCCCCGGCGCCGGCGGGGTCACGGTCCTGCCGTACTTCTCGGCCGAGCGGCCGGCGGCGGACCTGCCGAGCACAGGGCAGATCCTGGGGCTCCGGGCCGACGTGACCGCCGAGGAGCTGGCCCGGGCGACGGTCGAGGGGGTCGTGTGCTCGGTGCTCGACGGACTCGACGCCCTCCGCGCCGCCGACGTGCCGCTCGGCGGGCGGATCACGCTGGTCGGCGATGGGTCCCGCTCCCACGCGGTGCAACACGTGCTCGCCGACCTGTCGCAGCGAGCCGTCTCCGCGTCGGCCGGGGACAGCGCCGCCGCCACCGGCGCCTGCGTCCAGGCCGCGGCCGCGCTCCGCGGCTGGCCTCCGCACGAGCTGGCGGAGGCGTGGCGCCTGGCGCCCACCCGCGAGGTCGAGCCGGACCCAACCGGGGACCCCGAGGGTGTCCGGGGGCGCTTCCGGGCGGCGCGAGACCGCGCCCGCCGCGGGGACGACGGGCGCGGCGCGGGGAGCTAGCCCGGGGCGTTGCACGACCACCCGCCGCGCCCGAGCGTTCGCACCGGCGCGGCGAGCGCGGGCTCAGCCGTACATGAGCGACCCCGGCGTCGTGAGCAGCTCGCCGGTCTCGAGCAGGGTCTTCAGGCCCGAGAGGATCATCGGCCAGCCGCCGTAGAGCTCGTCGTTCGCGCCCTCGCGGAGCTGGTCGTGGGTGACGGTCAGGCGGGAGGAGTCGTCGCTGATCGGCTCGATCTCCCAGGTGACCCGCGAGGTCCCCTCGCGCTTCACGTCGTCGCTCCAGAGCGCCCGCATGGTCTGCACCAGCCGGCGGGGCGGGTCGACCTCGAGGACCTCGCCCTCCCCGAGCGGCACGGTGCCGTCGCGGGCGCTCATCTCGAGGCGCGACCCGGGGGTCCAGTCCGACGTGACGCGGGCACCGAAGTTGTACTTGCTGCGCAGGTCGGGGTCGGTGATCGCCTCCCAGATTCGCTCCGGGGTGGCGCGGATGTAGATCTCGAATACCTTCTCCATGCTTTCCTCCAGTCGGCTCTTGAGCCCGCTCAGCGCCGCGGCCCAGGGTTCGGCGTACTTGCTCACCCACCGGTCGTGGACCAGGCGGATCGGGACCGGGTTCAGGAAGTGGAGCTTCTCCCGCCCGCGCCGCTTGGCCACGACGAGCCCGGCCTCCTCGAGCTGCTTCAGGTGCTTCATCACCCCGAAGCGGGTCATCGAGAAGCGCTCCTCGAGTGCGCTCAGCGTCTGGCCGTCCTCGCGGTACAGCGCGTCGAGCAGGGCCCGGCGGGTCGGATCGGCGAGCGCCCTGAACACCTCGTCCACGCCCCGACTATAGGTGACCGTTTGGTCACTCGTCAACGGGCCGAGCGTCGCCGAGTGCGGCGCGACGGCACGCTGCCGACCGGGGTTGCCCGGCGCGCGGTTACCGCGCCAGGGCGCGGTCGGTCGACGACGAGGCTGCGACCGGCGCCGGCGATGGGCCCGGGCGGAGCTCGCCGTCGTCTCGGGTGGCCTCGAGGGCCCGGAGTCGCCGGTCCCAGCGGTCGCGTCGTCGGAGCCAGGTCAGGCCCGCCTCGGGGTCGGCGCCGGCTACCCTCGAAGGGTCAAGGTACCGATTAGTACGTTGCATACCGATGAGTATTCCGCATACTTCTCCGTATGTCAAGGGGAGCCCGTGGTCCTCGACCCGCTGACGCCGCAGCGCCGCCGGGAGCTCACCCGCCAGCACCTCATCGAGGCGGCCGCGGCCGTGTTCGCCCGGGAGGGCTTCTACGGGGCCTCGCTCGACGAGGTCGCGGCCGCGGCCGGGTTCACGAAGGGAGCCGTCTACTCGAACTTCAAGAACAAGGAGGACCTGTTCGTCGCCGTGCTCGAGGACCGGATGGCGACGCAGATCGCCTCCATCCAGCGGCTCCTCGACGAGGACTCTCGCCCTCCGGACGAGCAGCTGCCCGAGATCCTGAACCTGATCTCGACGTCTGAGTTCCAGCCGGACTGGACCGTCCTGTTCCTCGAGTTCGCGCTCTACGCGGCGCGCAACCCGGCGGCGCGCGAGCAGATCGCGGCCCAGCTCCACCGCTCCCGCGACGCCGTCGAGCGGATGGTGGCGATCGAATACGCCCGACGGGGGGTCGGCCCCGCCATCGCGCCGCGGAGCATGGCCACGATCGCGCTGGCCCTGTTCGCCGGCCTCGACCTGCACCGGCTGCTGGACCCCGAGGAGGTGACGACCGAGACGCTCGACGAGGTGTTGGTCCTCTTTGCCCTCGCGGCTCGAGGGATGGCTGCCGGCCGCGGCGCCGGACCGGAGGCGGGCGCGCCGCCGTCGTAGCCGGCGGCCGCGGGCGCGGGCTATCCCGGCGAGGAAGCGCGGCGCCGACGCCGGTGCCAGGCCAGCCCGCCCTCGAGCGCGGCCAGGATGGTGTCGTTGTCACGCGACAGCCGCCGGTGCACGTAGCGCTCGAGGCCCAGCCGGCGCATCCACGGGTTGAAGGTCTCGTAGGTCTCGTGGAAGTGGACGCGCGTCCGCCCCCCGCCGAGGTCCTCGAGGCGGGTGTGGCCGGTCGCCCTCGACCACAGCGGCTTCCCGATGGCGTCGTAGCGCCACGACTGGACCGGTCGGACCTTGGTCAGCCACTCCCAGGACTGGCCCACGCCGCCGGACAGGAGGAACCGCGGGACCGGGAACCAGCAGTGGCGGACGAGGCCTTCGCCGGTCTCGTCCCCGGGGTGCAGGATCTCGATGCGGGTCTTGACGTCGCGCGGCTGTGGCCGATCCGGCGCTCGGTACCAGAACATCTCCCACACCTCGTCGCGCGGTGCGTCGAGGTCCACTGCGAACGAGTGCTCCTGCATCCTCCGCTCCTGGCGTCCGCCGGTCGGGTCCCCGGGTCGGCGCTCCGTCGTCGGTGACCGGGCGGCGATCCGCGAACGCCCGGAGCGTAGAGGAGCGCTGCCGCCAGCACCGACGACGACGGCGTCACGACCGCGCGCGAGCGCCCGCGAGCGGCCGGTGGTTGCGTTCCGGGCCGGCAGTACGCTCGGCGTCGTGTCGGCCGTGCCCGTCTCGTCCGACCCCGCGGGCCCCGAGCAGATCGCCGACTCGCTGCTCGCGCTGATCGGGAACACGCCGTTGGTGCGGCTGCGGCGGGTCGGGCGCGATCTGGCCTGCGACCTCGTGGCGAAGCTCGAGATGCTGAACCCGGGTGGCAGCGTGAAGGACCGGCCCGCCGTCGCCATGATCGACGAGGCCGAGCGCCAAGGCCGGCTGAAGCCCGGCGGCACGATCGTCGAGCCGACCTCCGGGAACACCGGCGTCGGGCTCGCGATCGTGGCGGCCCAGCGCGGCTACCGGTGCATCTTCGTGATGTCCGACAAGATGTCGGACGAGAAGGTGGCGCTCCTGCGCGCGTACGGGGCCGAGGTCGTGGTGTGTCCCACGGCCGTCCCGCCGGAGCATCCCGACTCCTACTACTCGGTCGCAGACCGGCTGACCCGCGACACGCCGAACGCCTTCCGGCCCAACCAGTACTTCAACCAGGCCAACCCGGACGAGCACGAGCGCTCGACCGGCCCCGAGATCTGGCGGGACACCGGGGGACGCGTCACGCACTTCGTCGCCGGCGTCGGCACCGGGGGCACGATCACCGGCGTGGCCCGCTACCTCAAGGCCCAGAACCCCGCGGTGCAGGTGATCGCCGCCGACCCGGAGGGCTCGGTGTTCTCGGGTGGCACCGGCCGGCCCTACCTCGTCGAGGGCGTGGGCGAGGACTTCTGGCCGCCCACGTACGAACCTGGGCTCGTCGACCGGACGGTCATGGTGACCGACGCCGAGTCGTTCGCCGCGGCCCGGCGGGTCACCCAGGAGGAGGGCCTGCTCGTCGGGGGGTCGTGCGGCACCGCGGTGCACGCCGCGCTCGTCGTCGGGGCCGAGCTCGGCCCCGAGGCGCTCGTCGTGGTCCTGCTCCCGGACTCCGGGCGCGGCTACCTCTCGAAGGTGTTCAACGACGAGTGGATGAGGCGGTTCGGCTTCCTGACGCAGGACGGACCGACGGCCGGCGACGTGCTGGCCGCGAAGCGGGTCGGCGGCGAGCGCCCGATCCCCGACCTCGTGCTCATCACGCCGGAGGAGCCGGCGCGGCGCGGCTTCGCCCTCATGCGCGACCTCGGGGTCAGCCAGCTTGTGGTGAGCGTCACGAAGGAGCTCCCGCTGGCGGCCAAGGAGGTCTCCGGGACGCTGAGCGAGCTGCAGCTGATGGACAAGGCCTTCCGCGACCCGTCGGTGCTCGACCGACCGGTCGGCCAGGTGATGGAGCCGGCGATGCCGATGATCGGCGTGGGGGAGACGGTGAGCGACGTCGTGGACCGCCTCGACACCGGCACGTCGGTGCTGGTGCTCGACGGGGGCCACCCGATCGGGGTCCTCACCCGTCAGGACGTGCTGCAGTTCCTCGCCTCGCGCGCTCCGGGATGACCAGCGGCGACGGTTTCGAGACCCGGGCCGTCCACGCCGGTCAGGACCCGGACCCGGTGACGGGCGCGGTGGTCACGCCCATCACCTTGGCCACGACGTTCGCGCAGTCCGGTGTCGGGGACCACGGCGGCTACGAGTACGCCCGCTCCGCCAACCCGACGCGCGCGGCGCTCGAGTCGTGCGTCGCCTCCCTCGAGGGGGCCGCGCACGGGCTCGCCTTCGCCAGCGGCATGGCCGCTGAGGACGCGGTGCTCCGGGCGCTGACGCGCCCGGGCGACCACATCGTGCTGCCCCGCGACGCGTACGGCGGGACGTTCCGGCTCGTGGCCCGGGTCCTCCGCGAGACCGCCGGGGTGACGTGCAGCGCCGCCGACCTCACCGCCGCGGGATCGCTGGAGGAGGCCTGGCGCGACACGACGAAGGTCGTCTGGGTCGAGACGCCGACCAACCCCATGCTGAGCTGCATCGACATCGGAGCCGTGGCGACGGTCTCGCACGCCCGCGGCGCCACGGTGGTCGTCGACAACACGTTCGCGACCCCGTACCTGCAGCAGCCGCTCGACTGCGGCGCCGACGTCGTCGTGCACTCGACGACGAAGTACCTCGGCGGCCACTCGGACGTCCTCGGCGGCTTCGTGGCCCTCGACGACGCCGGATTGGCCGAGCGGACGGCGTTCGTGCAGAACGCCGCGGGCGCCGTGCCCTCGCCGTTCGACTGCTACCTGGTCCTCCGGGGGGTTAAGACCCTGGCCGTGCGCATGGAGCGCCACTGCGCCAACGCGCGGGCGGTCGCGGTGATGCTGCGCGACCACCCGGCCGTCGCCCGGGTGCTGTACCCGGGTTTCGCGGACCATCCCGGCCACCGGGTCGCGGCCCGACAGATGCGGGACTTCGGTGGGATGGTGAGCTTCTTCGCCGCAGGGGGCGAGGCGGCGGCGCTGGCGCTGGTGTCGAAGACGAGGCTCTTCACCCTCGCCGAGTCGCTCGGTGCGGTGGAGAGCCTCATCGAGCACCCGGCTCGGATGACGCACGCGTCGGTCGTGGATTCGCCGCTGGCCGTCGACCCGGCGCTCGTGCGGCTCTCGGTCGGCCTCGAGACCGCCGAAGACCTCGTCGCCGACCTGCGCCAGGCGCTCGACCAGGTGTCCTGACGCAGCCGTGCCGAGGTGGCTCAGGCGCGCTGACCGGCGAGGCGACGCTGCTTGAACTGCGCCTTCACGTAGTCGCGGTTCAGGAGGGCGATGAAGTCGATCGAGATCTCCTTTGGGCACGCCGCCTCGCACTCGCCGTGCATGGTGCACGACCCGAACCACCGCTCCATCTCGGTGACCATGTTGACGACCCGATCCCAGCGCTCGGGCTGACCCTGGGGAAGCAGATTGAGGTGCTGGACCTTGGCCGCGGTGAAGAGCTGCGCGGCGCCGTTCGGGCAGGCGGCGACGCAGGCCCCGCAGCCGATGCACGCCGCCGCGTCCATCGCGGTGTCGGCGGCGGGTTTCGGGACCAGGGTGAGGTTGGCCTCCGGCGCGCCTCCCGTCGGCGCCGTGATGTAGCCGCCGGCCTCGATGATCCGGTCGAAGGCGGACCGGTCCACGCAGAGGTCCTTGATGATCGGGAACGCCGCCGCCCGCCACGGCTCGACGGTGATGTGCGCGCCGTCGGGGAACTTGCGCAGGTGCAGCTGGCAGGTGGCCGTGCCCCGCTCGGGGCCGTGGGCCCGACCGTTGATCATCATGGCGCACGAACCGCAGATGCCCTCTCGACAGTCGTGGTCGAAGGCGACCGGCTCCTCGCCGGCCGCGATCAGGCGCTCGTTCAGAACGTCGAAGAGCTCGAGGAACGACATGTCCGGGCTCACGTCGTCCATCCGGTGGGTCTCGAACCCGCCCGACGCCAGCGGGCCGGCCTGGCGCCACACCTGGAGGATGATCTGCAACGCGGGCTCCTGCTCGCTACTTGTACGACCGCTGGGCGAGGTGGACGGCCTCGAATCCGAGCGGCTCCCGATGCAGACGCGGAGCAGCGGTGTCGCCCGTGTACTCCCAGGCGGCCACGTAGGCGAAGTGCTCGTCGTCGCGGAGCGCCTCGCCCTCCTCGGTCTGGTGCTCGACCCGGAAGTGGCCGCCGCAGCTCTCCTCGCGGTGGAGGGCGTCCCGGCACATGAGCTCGCCGAACTCGAGGAAGTCGGCGACGCGCCCGGCCTTCTCGAGCGACTGGTTCAGCGATTCCCCGTCCCCGAGCACGCGCACGTCCTTGTGGAACTCGTCTCGCAGGGCCGGGATCTCGGCGAGGGCCTTCTCGAGGCTGGCCTGGCTGCGCTCCATGCCGCAGTCGTCCCAGAGCACCTTGCCGAGCTCGCGGTGGAAGTGGTCGACGGAGTGGCTGCCGCGCACGCTCAGCAGGGCCCGGACCCGCTCGCTGACCTCCGTCTCGGCGTCGAGGAAGGCGCGGTGGTCGGTGGGGATCGGGTCGCTGCCGAGGAGCGGGGCGAGGTAGTCGTTGATCGTCGCCGGCAGCACGAAGTAGCCGTCGGCGAGGCCCTGCATGAGGGCGCTGGCGCCGAGCCGGTTGGCGCCGTGGTCGGAGAAGTTCGCCTCGCCCAGCACATAGAGGCCCGGCACCGTCGACATCAGGTTGTAGTCGACCCAGAGCCCACCCATCGTGTAGTGCACGGCCGG
Source organism: Acidimicrobiia bacterium (assembly GCA_035948415.1). Taxonomy (NCBI): domain Bacteria; kingdom Bacillati; phylum Actinomycetota; class Acidimicrobiia; species Acidimicrobiia bacterium. The sequence goes on from DASZJD010000054.1 coordinate 25,804, forward strand.
GTAGATGCGCATCGGCACCGTGTAGGGGTCCTCGCCGGTGATGCGCTCGTACATCTGGAAGAGGTTTCCGTAGCGCTCCTCGATCACGTCTCGCCCGAGCCGGGTGATGGGCTCGGAGAAGTCCAGGTACACGCCGTTCTTGATGGGACCGACACCCCGTCCGGCGTCGACCTCGCGCTTGGCGGCGCGGGAAGCGACGTCGCGCGGGACGAGGTTGCCGAAGGCCGGGTAGCGGCGCTCGAGGAAGTAGTCGCGATCGGCTTCGGGGATCTGGTCGGGTGGACGCTCGTCGTCGGGGCGCATCGGGACCCAGATGCGGCCGTCGTTGCGCAGCGACTCGCTCATGAGGGTGAGCTTCGACTGGAAGTCGTCGCTGGCCGGGATGCAGGTCGGGTGGATCTGCGTGTAGCAGGGGTTCGCCATGAGCGCGCCGCGTCGATGCGCCCGCCAGATCGCGGTCACGTTGGAGTTCTTGGCGTTCGTCGACAGATAGAAGGCGTTGCCGTACCCGCCCGTTGCCAGCACGACGGCGTGCCCGGCGTGGGAGACGACGTCCCCGGTGATGAGGTCCCGGGTCACGACGCCGACGGCCCGTCCCTCGTGGATGACCACGTCGAGCATCTCGGTCCGGGGAAGGAGGCTGACGGTCCCGAGGTGCACCTGGCGCATCAACGCCTGGTAGGCGCCCAGCAGCAGCTGCTGACCGGTCTGACCGCGGGCGTAGAACGTGCGGGAGACCTGCGCGCCGCCGAAGGAGCGGTTGTCGAGCAGCCCGCCGTACTCGCGGGCGAACGGCACCCCTTGCGCGACGCACTGGTCGATGATGTTCACGCTCAGCTGGGCGAGGCGATAGACGTTCGCCTCGCGCGAGCGGTAGTCGCCGCCCTTGATCGTGTCGTAGAAGAGGCGGTAGACGCTGTCGCCGTCGTTGCGGTAGTTCTTCGCCGCGTTGATGCCACCCTGCGCGGCGATGCTGTGGGCACGACGCGGCGAGTCGTGGAAGGTGATCATCGTCACCTCGTAGCCGAGCTCACCGAGCGTGGCCGCGGCCGCGGCCCCCGCGAGCCCGCTGCCGATCACGATGACCTTGAACTTGCGCCGGTTCGATGGGTTCACGAGCTTGACGGCGAACTTGTGCTCGTCCCACTTGTCGGTGATCGCGCCGCTCGGGATCCGCGCGTCGAGGTCGATCGGGCTCATCGGGTCACCGCGCCCGTCGTGATGAGCAGCGGCATGCTGACGTTGCCGACGATGATGACGCCGGCGAAGGCAGACGCGAACCATCGCCGCCACCGGTTGAACCGAGGGTTGTTCCAGCCCAGGCTCTGGAACATCGACCAGGCGCCGTGGAAGATGTGGACGCCCAGCGCGACGTTGGCGACGATGTAGACGATGGCGACGGGGACGCGATCAAAGCTGTAGAACATGTTGTCGTAGGGGTCGCCGCGCACGAAGTGCGGGTTCGCCGGTCCCCACGTCAGGTCGAGGAGGTGGAACACGACGAACAGGCCGACGATCACGCCGGTCCACCGCATGGTGCGGGAGGCGTAGTTGGCGGCGACGTAGTCGCGCTTCGACCGGTACCGCTGGGGTCGCGCCCGCTGGTTCATCCGGGTGAGCTGGGCCGCGGCGACGATGTGCACGAAGAAGGCCGCGATGAGCCCGGTGCGCAGCGCCCAGAGGACGACCGTGCGCGGGAAGGCCGGCTCGCCGAGGGTGCGGAGCCAGTCGGCGTAGGTGTTGATCTCGTGGCGACCGAGGAAGACCTTGAGGTTGCCGATCATGTGGGCCAGCACGTAGGAGAGCAGCACGATGCCGGTCACGGCCATGGCCCACTTCTTGCCGATCCCCGAGCGCCAGAACTGCAGCGGGAACGGGGCCGGGCGGCGGGTCGGGGGGACCGGCGGTCCGGTCCAGCGCAGGAGCCGGTCGGCGGCGTCGGCGCCCTCTCGCTGATCCTCGGTCGAGAGGGTTTCGTCGAGCCTCGTCATGTCCTCCTCCGCGGTCACTCGACGCTAGCCCCGCGGGGTTGTGATGGGCCCAACCGGGCTTCGATGGGCGGCTCCGGTGTCGGCGTGCACGCGGGCGCCCGCGATCGATGTCGGGATCGGAGAACCGTCCCGGCGACGGGACGCCGAAGCACTCTTGGTACGCTGCCGCGCGTTTCCCCGTCCCCGGAGGCCTGCATGACCCGTCCCGGCACCCTCGGCGAGCTGCGATCGAGCGGGTGGACGTCACGACCCGTGAAGCTCGAGGTGCGAGACAACGCCATGCGTCGCATCGCGGCGGGGGAGCCGATCGTCGACGGTGTCGTCGGCTTCGACGACACCGTGCTGCCACAGCTCGCGAACGCGCTCCTGGCCGCGCACGACGTCATCTTCCTCGGTGAGCGCGGGCAGGCGAAGACGCGCATGATCCGCTCCCTGGTCGGGCTGCTCGACGAGTGGCTGCCGATCGTCGCCGGCAGCGAGATCAACGACGACCCGTACCATCCGGTCTCGCACCACGCCCGCGTGCTCGTCGCCGAGCGCGCCGACGAGACACCGATCGAGTGGGTGCACCGCGAGCGTCGCTACGGCGAGAAGCTCGCGACCCCGGACACGTCGATCGCCGACCTCATCGGCGAGGTCGACCCGATCAAGGTCGCGGAGGGCCGCTACCTCTCCGACGAGCTGACGATCCACTACGGGCTGGTGCCCCGCACGAACCGAGGGATCTTCTCGATCAACGAGCTGCCCGACCTGGCGGAGCGGATCCAGGTCGGCCTCCTCAACGTCCTGGAGGAGCGCGACGTCCAGATCCGCGGCTACAAGATCCGGCTCCCGCTCGACCTCATGCTCGTCGCCTCCGCCAACCCCGAGGACTACACGAACCGCGGACGCATCATCACGCCCCTGAAGGACCGCTTCGGCGCGCAGATCCGCACCCACTACCCACTCGACGTCGAGGTCGAGATGGACGTCGTGGACCAGGAGGCCCGACCCGTGGCCGGGGACGGCCTGGCCGTGACCGTCCCCGACTTCATGACCGAGATCGTCGCTGAGATCAGCCAGCAGGCTCGTCGCTCGCCGCACGTCAACCAGCGCTCGGGGGTGTCGGTTCGGCTCTCCATCACGAACTACGAGACCCTGGTCGCCAACGCGACGCGGCGGGCGCTGCGCGGCGGCGAGCAGGAGGTCGTCCCCCGGGTGAGCGACCTCGAGGCGCTCGTGGCCAGCACGGCCGGGAAGCTCGAGTTCGAGACCGTCGAGGACGGGCGGGAGGAGCAGGTGCTCGACCGCATCGTGAAGGCGGCGACCCTCGACACCTTCCGGGCTCGATGCCGCCCCGACCGGCTCACCGCGCTCGTCGGCGCCTTCGAGAACGGGCTGGTGGTCCACACCGGCGCCGACGTGCCCTCGGTGCAGTACGCCAACCTCCTGCCGCAGCTGCCCGGGCTCAAGGACACCCTCGTCGACCTCGAGGTGGGCGAGACCCCGGCCGCGGTCGCCTCGGCCCTGGAGTTCGTGCTCGAGGGCCTCCACCTCTCGAAGCGGCTGAACAAGGACGCCGTCGGCGCCCGAGCGACCTACCGCGGGCGGGGCTAACGCCTACATCCCTTGCGGCTGCTGGTTGAAGAAGCCGCACTTCTGGGAGGCGTAGCGGTTCACGTTGTCGGCGGCGACGTGCGCGGGCTTCGTGACCGCCGGGTCGCGGCTGACCTGAGGATTGCGCTGGGCCTGCTTGAGCGCGCTCAGGAACGTCTCCGCGTCGGCTCGGACCGCGGGCGGGGCGCTCGCCGCGATCTGCTGGACGATCGACACCTGCCTCGTGGCGTCGACCTTGCCGTTCGTCGCCTCCCGCTCGAGCTCGGTCTCGTAGCGGCTCGCCGCTTCGCAGAACGGCCGCAGCCCGGCGCCCGAGCTGCTGCCCCCGCTGCAGCCGGCCACGAACGCGGCGAGAGCCAGCGAGCACATGACGAGCCGGCCGCGCACGGGGCCATTGTGGCGCCGCGCCCCTGCCGGCCGGGCTCGGGGCGGCCGCGCCGGTCCGGGACGGGCGAGAGCCAGCGGCGCGCCCGCGGGTACGGTGGCCGGGTGCTGGGCCGCCGTCGTCGAGATCGGGAAGCCCGCGGGTTCCAGTACTCGCGTTGGGACGGGACGCAGCGCGGCTTCGACCTCGACGCCGACGCGCTGCTCGACGAGATGACCGACGACCTCCTCTACCACGGAGACCTCCACGCGAGCCTGCGCCGGCTGCTGCAGCAGGGGATGCGCGACCGCAACGGCGAGCAGCTCATGGGCCTGCGCGAGATGCTGCAGCGCCTCCGCGAGCAGCGCCACGAGATGCTCGACCGCTACGACCTCGGCGGCGTCTACGAGGACATCGCCGAGCAGCTGCGCGAGATCGTCGAGCAGGAGCGGGAGGGGATCGAGCGACGGGTCGACGAGGCCCGCCAGTCCGGCGACCAGCGTCGCCAGGAGATCGTCGACGAGCTGGCCCAGCAGCGTCGGGAGCAGCTCGACCGGCTGCCGCCGGACCTCGCCGGCCGCGTGAACGAGCTGCAGGCGCACGACTGGATGGACGACGGGGCCCGACAGCGCTTCGAGGAGCTCATGGAGCGGCTGCGCGAGCAGCTCATGCAGAGCTACTTCAACCAGATGTCCGAGGGCATGCAGAACCTGTCTCCCGAGCGGATGCAGCGGATGAAGGACATGCTCGCCGAGCTCAACCAGATGCTCGAGCAGCGAGAGCGCGGGGAGGAACCCGACTTCGACGGGTTCATGTCCCGCTACGGCGACTTCTTCCCCGGCAACCCGCGGACCCTCGACGAGCTGCTCGAGCAGATGGCCCAGTCGATGGCCCAGATGCAGCAGCTGATGAACTCCATGACCCCCGAGCAGCGGGCCCAGCTCCAGGCGCTCGCCGAGTCGCTGCTCGAGGACATGGACCTGCGCTGGCAGGTCGACCAGCTGGCTCGGAACCTCCAGGGCGCGTTCCCGAACCTGCCGTGGGAGCGCTCGATGCCGTTCCGCGGCGAGAACCCGCTCTCGATGGGCCAGATGCCCGGGCTCCTCGACGCGCTCGGCGACATGGACGACCTCGAGCACCTCTTGCGGCAGGCGACCCAGCCGGGCGAGCTGGCGGAGGTCGACCTCGACCGGGCCCGGGAGCTGCTCGGTGACGACGCCGCCCGCTCGCTGGAGCGGCTGGCCGAGCTCGCCCGCCTGCTCGAGGAGGCCGGGCTCATCGAGCAGCGCGAGGGCCGGCTCGAGCTCACCCCTCGCGGGATCCGGGCCATCGGGCAGAAGGCGCTCGGCGACCTGTTCCGAAAGCTGATGAAGGACCGGGCGGCCAGGCACGAGTCCGAGCGGACCGGCGTCGGCCACGACCCCGCGTACGAGCACAAGCCGTACGAGTGGGGCGACCCGTTCCACCTCAACGTGGAGCAGACGGTCAAGAACGCCATCTGGCGCCAGGGCGCGGGCACGCCGGTGCGCCTGGCCCCGGCGGACTTCGAGGTGGAGCGCACCGAGCTGACGACCCGGAGCGCGACCGTGCTGGCGCTCGACGTGTCGCTGAGCATGCCGATGCGGGACAACTTCCTCTCGGCGAAGAAGGTGGCGATGGCGCTGCACGCGCTGATCACCAGCCAGTTCCCCCGCGACTACATGGGGCTCGTCAGCTTCGGCCGGGTCGCCCGCGAGGTCGCGCCGGAGCGCCTCCCCGAGATGAGCTGGGACTTCGAGTGGGGGACCAACATGCAGCACGCGCTGCTGCTGGCGCGTCGCATGCTCAGCCGCCAGACCGGGACCAAGCAGGTGATCATGGTCACGGACGGGGAGCCGACCGCCCACATCGAGGGCGGCGAGGCCTACTTCCAGTACCCGCCGTCGCCGGTGACGATCGAGGAGACCTTGAAGGAGGTCATGCGCTGCACCCGCGAGGGCATCCGCATCAACACCTTCATGCTCGACGAGACCTACTACCTGCGCAGCTTCGTCGAGCGGATGATGCAGCTGAACCGGGGCCGCGCGTTCTTCACGACGCCCGACACGCTGGGCGACTACGTGCTCGTCGACTTCCTGGAGCAGCGCCGCCACCACCGTCGGGCGAGCTGAGGCCCGCTCAGGGCAGCCGCTCCTGGTAGGCGGCGAGCGTGCGGTCGTCGAAGCAGACGAAGCGCACGAGTTCGAGCGACGACGGGGCGTCGCGGACCGTCGCCACGGCCACGTCGGTGGCGCCCGCGAGCGGGTACCCGTAGATCCCGGTCGAGATGGCGGGGAAGGCGACGGACCGGGCCCCCAGCTCGTCGGCGACGGCGAGGGAACGCCGGTACGCGGTGGCGAGCAGCTGGGGCTCGCCGTGGTCGCCGCCCTGCCAGACCGGGCCGACCGCGTGGATGATCCACCGGGCGGGCAGGGCGAAGCCGGGCGTGGCCCGGGCGTCGCCGGTGGCGCACCCGCCGAGCGCCGCGCACGCGGCGTCGAGCCCAGGGCCGGCGGCGGCGAAGATCGCCCCGCACACGCCCCCACCCCGCCCCAGCGCCGGGTTGGCGGCGTTCACGACGGCGTCGACCGACTCCCGCGTGATGTCGCCGCGGACGGCTTCGAGTCGCATCAGGGGTGACGGCGGCGAGAATCCCCGCCCGCGAACCCGGGCGAATCGGACAAAACTCGCGGCACGACCAAAGTTCCGCTTGCGTCCACCCGCTGGTCCCCTTCAGAGTACCACCAATGGAATTCCATCGATGTGATTTCGAGGGGATGCCGGTGCAGGTGCAAGAGTTCATCCAGCTGGTGCGAGGCCTGCCCGAGGGCGACGGCCGGCGGTGGCAGGAGCGGGCCAACTGCCTGGGGGTCGACCCGGACCTGTTCTTCCCCGAGCGTGGCGCCTCGACCCGGGAGGCCAAGGCCGTGTGCCGGAGCTGCGAGGTCCGAGCCGACTGCCTCGAGTACGCCCTGGACCACGGCGAGAAGTTCGGCATCTGGGGCGGCCTCTCGGAGCGTGAGCGCCGCCGGGTGCGCCGGCAGCGGGCGCTCGAGCGCCGCCGCCTGGCCTCGGCCTGATCACCGGCGCGGCGCGGCGGCCAGCCGGGCCTCGACGGTCCGGGACCGGTCGAGCCCGCTCCAGGTCAGGAACTCGGGACTGCACCGCGCCACCTCGGCCTCCGGCACCAGGCCGACCCACTCGACCCGGTCGACGGCTGCGCCCGCCGCCGCGGCCCGCTCGCGGACGGCCGTACACGCCGCCTCCACCCCCGTGGCCTCCAGGTCGGTGACGTTCAGCGAGACCTGCACCCCGTCGCGGGAGCCGAGCGGGAAGGCCAGCGCCCGCACCCCGGGCAGGCCGCCGTCCCGGCCCCGGACCCCCGCCGCGATCGAGCGGGCGAGGTCGACGTCGGCCGGCGCGAGCCAGCAGTTCACGGCCACCAGCGGGGCGCGGGCGCCGACCGCGGCCGTACCCAGGCTCGGGTGGGGCCGAGCCGGGCCGACGTCGGCGGCCTGGCCGCCCGCCGCCGCCCGCCGCACCTCGGGGAGGGACCGCCCGGCCGGGTCGGCGGCGTCATAGAGGAAGGCGGGCACGCCCAGCTCGTGGGCGAGCCAGGCCGCGAAGGTCCGGGCCGCCTCGACGGCGGCCGCCGGGGGCTCGTCGAGGGCGACGAACGGCACGACGTCGAGCGCGCCGAGGCGGGGGTGGACGCCCTCGTGGCCGGTGAGATCGAGTCGCGCGCTGACGGCACGGGCCAGCGCCCGGGCCGCCTCGCTGGCGTCGCCCGGCCCCGGCCCGGCCAGCGTGAACACCGACCGGTGGTGGTCGGCGTCGACGTGCAGGTCCAGGAGCGACGGCCCGCACGCGGCGGCGAGCTCCTCGAGCACGGCGCGGTCCCGCCCTTCGGCCACGTTGGCGACGCACTCGAGCACGCGTCCAAGGTAGGAGCGCCGGCGGCCGTCGCGGCCCGAGCCCGCGGCGGCCCGAGAAAATAGGGTTCGGCGGTGCGCATCGGCCTGGCGCTGCCCCAGTACGACTACTCCGTGCCCGGAGAGTCGCCGCTCCGGTTCGCCACCGTCGCCGACCACGCTCGGCGGGCCGAGGCGCTCGGGTACGACTCGTTGTGGCTGTCGGACCACCTCTTCTTCGACCTGGCGAAGTACGGCGGCGGTCCGACGCGGTACGGCGTCTACGAGCCGATCGCGACCCTCGCCGCCCTCGCCGGCATCGTCCGTCGGCCCCGGCTCGGGACGCTCGTCCTCTGCGAGGCGCTCCGACCCCCCGCGGTGCTCGCCAAGGCGCTCGCCACCCTCGACCGTCTCGCCGACGGCCGGCTCGACGTCGGGCTGGGCGCGGGCTGGTACGAGCCCGAGTACCAGGCGCTCGGCGTGGCGATGCCGACCGCGGGCACGCGGGTGGCGCGGCTCGGCGAGGCCACCGACATCGTCGCCGGGCTCCTCGGCGGGGAGCCGCTCACGTACGCGGGCACCCACTACCAGACCCGTCACGCCATCCTCGACCCGCCGGCGCTGCAGGTCCCGCGCCCGCCGGTGTTCATCGGCGGGAAGGGCGACCGCGTGATCCGCACCGCGGTCGACCGCGCCGACGGGTGGAACACGTGCTGGGTCTGGACCGCCGACGCGTACCGCGAGCGGCTCGCGGTCCTCGAGGCCGCGTGCGAGGACGCCGGCCGTGACCCCGGGTCGGTGTGGCGGTCCGTCGGCCTCTACGCCCTCGCCGGAGAGGACGAGCGCGACCTGGCCCGGCGCTTCGAGCGCCTGCGGGCCGTCACCCCGCGAGGGGTGCTCGACGGGGTGACGCTGGAGGAGTGGCGGGTCGGCCGGCTGGTCGGCACGGTCGAGCAGGTGCGAGAGCAACGAGCCGCGTGGGACGAGCTCGGGGTCGAGACCATCGTCGTCGGGGCCGGAGCGGTGCCGTTCCAGGTCGGCGCCCTCGACGACGTGGAGCTCCTGGCCGAGGCCCTCCTCGGCGCGCCGGGCGGACCCCGTTAGGGTGACCGGTCCCGCTCCGGAGGTCTTCCAGGCGTGTCGTTCGGTCCCGCCGTCCTGCTCGCCGTCCTCGCCGTCGTGGTGGCGCTGCTGGCCGGGAGCCGGTGGGCCGCCCGCGCCCGAGGCCGTCGGGCCGGCCGCGACGACGGGGCTCCTCCCCCTGGGGCCGCCCCCTAGGTGCCGGCCGGGCCGGCCGGCGAGCGGGGCCGGGAACCGAACCCCCGGGCCGCGTCGTTCTTGCTAATGGCCGACGGCGTCCCGACGTGGGAGGAGGTCGCCCGCGACCACGGGCGCTTCCTCTACAGCGTGGCGTACCGCCTGGCCGGCAACGCCGACGACGCGCAGGACCTCGTGCAGGAGGCGCTGGTTCGGGTCCGCCGGGGGCTCGAGCGCTACGAGCCGGGGTCCCTGGAAGGCTGGCTGGCCCGCATCGTGACGAACGTGTTCCTGGACGAGGTCCGGCGGCGACGTCGACGCCCCGCCGACGCCCTCCCCGACGACCCGGAGCGGGTGCTGCCGACGGCGCCGGCCGCCGACGAGGCCAGCCAGGAGCTGTCCGCCGACGTGCAGCGGGCCCTGGCGTCGATCCCCGAGGACTTCCGGGTCCCCGTCGTCCTCTGCGACGTCGCCGACCAGTCCTACGACCAGATCGCGGCCACCCTCGGCGTGCCGGTCGGAACCGTGCGGTCACGGATCCACCGGGGCCGGCGACTGCTGCGGGCCGCCCTCACCGGCGAGGAGGTGACGTGAACCCGAGCGACCTGCCCGAGGACCTGCTGTCCGCCTACGCCGACGGCGAGCTCGACCCCGACGGCCGCGCCGCGGTCGAGGCCGCGCTCGCCGACTCCCCGGCGTGGCGACACGCGCTCGCCGACGTGACCGCCGCCCGTGACGCCGTCCGCGCCCTCCCGCCGGTGGACCTGAGCCCCGAGGCGTGGCGCCGGCTCCTCGCCCGGGTCGAGCTCGACGAGCTGCCCGCGACCCGCGTCGCGGGCCGCGCCGCGAGGCTCCGGCGTCGGGCACGGGCGCAGCCGGCCCGCTGGATCGGCGCCGCGGCCGCCGCGGCCGCGGTTGCGGTGGTGGTCGCCGCGCTGGTCGTGCCGAGCCGGCAGCGCGTCACCCCGAAGGTGGCGACCTTCAGCACCGAGCAGCAGGCCCGGGCGTCGGTCGTCGGCGACCCCGTCAGCGCCCTCGCCGGGATCGGGCTCATGCGCGGGATGGGGCGATGAGGACGGGGCGGTGGGCCTTGGGCCTGGTCGCCGCGGGGGCGGCCGCCGTCCTCGGGCTCGGCGGCGCCGCGCCCGCACAGCCGTCGAGCGACGCGGAGGAGCTCTTGAGCGCGGCCCGCACCGCGCCGGAGCACACGTCCTACGCCGGGGTTCTCGCGGTGACGTGGCGAGACCACGGGCACACCCACCGCACCGAGACCTACGCGCACGTCGGCAACGGCGTCGTCGAGGTTGGTGGCGGGAGCTCGCGGGTCGTCTCGCGGGGCGAGCAGCGGTGGGTCGGCGCCCCGGGTGACTGGTCACTCGTCCTCGGCCCCGAGGTCCCCGTGGGGGCGCCGCCGCCGGTCGACGCGCACTGGGAGCTCCGAACCGCGGCCGGTCCCGACGTCGCCGGCCGCGCCACCACGATGGTGGCGGCGATCGACCCGCGCACGGACGCGACGCGAGCCCGGTTCTTCATCGACCGGGCCACCGGCACGATGCTGCGGCGCGACGTGCTGGACCCCGACGGCAGCCTCGTCCGCGCCGTCAGCTTCGAAGCCGTCGTGCCGCTGGCGCCGACGGCCGAATCCCGGCAGGCGCCGGTGGCCAAGCCCGACGAGCCCCGGGCCGTCCGAACGGTACCGAGCGGGTTCCCGGCTCCCGGCGCCGTCGGCCGCGGCTACCGCCTCCTCGGGCGCTACCGCCAGCCGGACGGGTCGGTGCAGCTCTACTACGGCGACGGCCTCTTCACCCTGTCGCTGTTCGAGCAGCGGGGCACGGTCGACTGGGCCTCGGTGCCGGCGGGCACGCGGCACGACGTCCACGGCGTCCAGACCCGCGCCCTCGCGACGCCGACGACGAGCGCGGTCGTGTGGGGCGCGCACGGGGTCGTCGTCACCTGCGTGTCCGACGCGCCGCCCGACCAGGCGATGCTGGCCGTGCGCGACGTCGTGGCTGGCGGCGCGACGAGCACCTTCGGCGCCGACCTGGCGCGTTTCGTGCTCGGTCCGTTCGGCTGGGACTGAGCCGTCACGGCGCGCGTAGCGTGCCGTGACGTGTCGACGGTCCTCGCGGCCCGGCCTCGCCTGGCCTTCCTGCTCGCCGGGATCGCGGGCTTCGTGGACGCCGTCGGCTTCCTCACCCTCTTCGGGCTCTTCACCGCGCACTTGAGCGGCAACACGGCCCGGCTCGGCGTGGAGCTCGGGCGGGGCGACGCCGCCGCGGCCCTCGCGTACGCGGTCCCGATCGCGGTGTTCATCGGCGCCGTCTTTGTCGGGGCCGCCACCACGGCCGCGGCCCGAAGCCGCGGTCGCACGGCCCTCGCGCCGTTGCTGGCGGCGGAGGCGGTGCTCGTCGCCGTGTTCATGGTGCTGGGGACCTTGCTTCGCGACGCCGGCGACCTCACGCCCCGCTCCGCCGCGTACTACGCACTAGCGGCGACGATCGTCACCGCCATGGGCCTCCAGACCGCGTCGCTGCGTCACGTCTGCGGCATCGCCGTGCAGACGACCTTCATCACCGGGATGGTGGTGTCGTTCGCGGAGGAGCTCGTCGCCGCCGTCCGCGGCGACGACGCCGACGCGTCGCGGCGGGCCGGCGTGCACGGCCTGCTCCTCGGCGCCTACCTAGGGGGAGCGGTCGCGGGGTCGGCGCTCGACACGGCCTGGAGCCTGTGGGCGCTCACGGTCCCAGTGGCCGCGCTCGTGGCGCTCACCGCCGCCGGCGTCGAGCGGTCGGCGTGACGCCGGTCAGCGGGTCGCGAGCCGACGCTGGCGGAGGATGCGGCGCCGCTCCCGCTCCGAGCAGCCGCCCCAGACGCCGTGGTCGATCCTGAACTCGAGCGCGTACTCGAGGCACTCGGTCTGCACGCCGCACTCGGCGCAGACGCGGCGCGCCCGCTCCACGCCGACGCCGTCGGACGGGAAGAACGCGCCCGGGGCCGCGTCCCGGCAGCGGGCGTGCAGCATCCAAGATGGGGTCTGGTGATCGGGCCGGGGGAGGTCGTCCATGTCAGTGCAACGGGGGCGAGTCGGGCACGGTTCCCGGGAGCGCCACGGCCCGGCTCGGCTCGGGCCGGCTGGGCCCCTCCATTGTGGTCGCTGGGGCGCCGTCACCCAAGACTCGGGGGCGCCGTCCGCCGGCCGGCGACCCGACCCCGGAGCACCTGATCCGCGAGGAGGCCGCCATGCCCGACGAACCTAGCCCGAGCCGGCCCACGACGCCGACACCCGGCGGGCTCGGGGCCGGCGCCGACCCGACGGCAGCGGCGGGGGCGGGGACCAGGGGGGTCGCGCCCGGGGCCGACGGGCCCGACGGCCGGGACGGGGGACGGCCGCCGGTTCGGCCGCGGCGGCCCGGCGGGTGGCTGCGCCCCGCCGCCCTCGGGGCGCTCGTGGGCGCCCTGGTCGGGGCGATCGTCGCGGGCGGCGTGGTCGCGGCCGTGGACACCGGCGGCGGGAGCAACACCACGCTGACGAAGATCATCGGCGCGTCACCGGCGACCGTCCTCTCGCGCCCCTCGGCGGCGTTGGCGCCGACCGACATCGCGTCGGTGATCAACAAGGCCGAGCCGGCCGTCGTGGCGATCACGACCAACGGCGGCCCGGCGAGCGGGAACGGCGCCGCGGGCACCGGATTCGTCATCTCGCCCGACGGCTTCATCGCCACGAACAACCACGTCGTGGAGGGCGCCAACCGCATCCAGGTGCAGTTCACGAACGGTCGAACCGTCGACGCCCGGCTCGTGGGACGGGACCCGTCGACGGACCTCGCGGTCATCAAGGTGGACGCGACCGGGCTCCCGACCGCGCAGCTCGGGAGCTCGAGGGACTGCGCTCCGACGGCGACGAGCGCCGCCACGCCGTGTGTGCAGATCGGCGACGCGGTGGTGGCGATCGGCAATGCGCTGGCCCTCGACGGCGGGCTCACGGTGACGAACGGGATCATCTCCGGCAAGAACCGGCAGGTGCCCGAGCAGAACGGCGCGCTCCTCGTCGGCATGCTCCAGACCGACGCCGCCATCAACCCGGGCAACTCCGGCGGCCCGCTCCTCGACTCGCAGGGTCGCGTGATCGGCATCAACACCGCCGTCGCCAACATGGCCCAGAACATCGGGTTCGCGATCCCGATGGACAAGGCCCTCCCGGTGTTCGAGGACCTGCGATCCGGTCGCAAGCCGGCGTTCCTCGGTGTCGCCAGCCAGGACCTCACGCCGGGAATCGCCAGCCAGCTGAACGTGCACGTCACCCAGGGTGCGGTGATCACCCAGGTGAGCAGCGGCACCCCCGCGGCTGCTGCCGGCCTCCGGAAGAACGACGTCATCGTGCAGATCGACCAGATGCCGATCACGAGTGCCGCCGACGTGCAGACCGCGGTTCGGTCGCACCAGCCCGGCCAGACCGTCTCGGTGGTCGTGGTGCGCGGCGCGCAGCGTCTGACCGTTCAAGCCAAGCTGGTGACGCGGCCCGACGCGGGGTGAGTCAGCGGCGAGCCTGCCGCGCCAGGGCCGCGAACGCCGCCGCGGCGGGCGACGACCCGCCGCGGGGTCGCACGAGCCCGATCGGGCGGCGCAACGGCGGGTTCAGGGCGGCGGTCACCGCGCCGGCGGCGGCGGCGCGTTCGGCGACCGGTCGAGTCACGAACGCCGCCCCGGCGCCGGCCAGCACGAGGGGCACGATCGCCTCGCGCTGGTCGGTCTCGACGACGACCCGGGGCTCCACGCCGCCGGCGCGCAGCGTCCGCTCCGCCAGCCGCCGCGTCGACGTGCCGGCCGGGCTCGTGACGAGAGGCACCGCCTCGAGGTCGGCGCCCGCCAGCGGGCCCGGCGGCGGGCGGCTCCCGGGGGGGAACACGACGAGCAGCTCGTCGTCGAAGAGGTGCTCGGTGACGACGTCCGAGGCCGTCACCGGCAGCTCGGCGAGGCCCAGCTCACAGTGCCCGTCTCGGACCAGCGCGACCACGGCGTCGGCGTGCTCGGGCTCGACGATCCGGACCGCCACCTCCGGGTAGCGCCGGCGGAACGCCCCCACGAGTGGAGCGAGGGGGTCGGCGGCCAGGGTCGGCAGCGCCACCAGGTCCAGCCGCCCGGCCCGCAGCCCCGCCACGGCCGCGACCGCCTCCCGGGCCGTCCGGGACTCCCGCAGCAGGCGGCGGGCGGGACCGAGGAAGGCCTCGCCGGCGACGGTCGGGACGACCCGGCGCCCGTGCCGGTGGAAGAGCGCCAGCCCCAGCTCGGCCTCGAGCTTCGCCACGCCCTGCGAGAGCGACGGCTGGCTGACGTGCAGGGCGGCCGCCGCCCGCCCGAAGCCGCCGTGGTCCACGACCCCGACCGCGTACTCGACCTGCCGGAGCTCCATAGGCTCTGTCTATCAGAGTGATCCAAACAATCAGTTGGACCTGTGGGCCGGGTCGGGTTCTCCTGGGGGGGTGGACGTGCTCACCCTCGCCGCCGTGGTGGCGGTCGGCGCCGCCGTCGGCTTCCTCGGCGGGCTCTTCGGGAAGGGCGGCGCCGCGCTCGCGACCCCGCTGCTGGCCGTGGCCGGGCTGCCCGCCATCGTGGCCGTCGCCTCCCCGCTGCCGGCGACGATCCCGGCCACCGTCCTCGCCGGCGCCGCGTACTGGCGAGCGGGCCTCGTCGACCGCGGCGTGGCCCGGACCTGCGTGCTCGTCGGCGGGCCCGCCACCGCGGTGGGCGCGCTCGCCACGACGTGGGTCGGCGGCGGCCCGCTCGTCACCGTGACCGAGGTGGTCCTGGCCGGGCTCGGGCTCCGGTTCCTGCTCACGCCGCACGACCCCCACGAGGTCGCGCGCGAGCGGGCGCGCCCGACCCTGCTGGCGGTGCTGGTGGCCGTCGTGGTCGGCCTCGCCTCCGGCCTCCTCGCCAACAGCGGCGGGTTCCTCCTGGCCCCGCTGTTCGTGGTCGTGCTGCGCCTCCCCCTCAAGGAGGCGTTCGGCACCTCGTTGCTCGTGGCCGCCGCGCTCGCGGTCCCCGGCACGATCGTGCACGCCGCGCTCGGCCACATCGACTGGGCGGTGAGCGCGGCGTTCGCGGCGGCGGCGGTCCCGTTCGCGCGCGTCGGCGTCGGCGTGGCGCTGCGCGCCCCCGGTCGCCACCTCGAGCGCGCCTACGGCGCCGCGGTGACGCTCCTCGCCGTCGGCCTGCTCGCCGCCAGCGCGTAGACGGGGCGGACGGCCGGTAGGGTGGCTCCGATGGCGATCAACGAGGACGAGCTCGAGCAGCTCCCGCCCCAGGGCCACGTCAAGCTCGTCTACCTGGGCCCGGTGTCGCCCCACTGGGACGTCCACGGCGTGTTCGGCGACGGGCGCGTCATCGACGAGTTCCGCCAGCGGGCCCTCGCCCGCCTCCAGCTGCTGCCGCCGCACGACCCCCAGTTCCGACGCAACCGCGAGCGTGTGAACCGGGACGCGGAGCGCGAGCGGCTGATCATCGAGTGGGACCTCGGGTACCCCGAGGAGGAGCCGGCGAGCTGACGCGGCGTCAGTCGTCGGCGCCGGGGCTGTAGTCCTCGCCGTCGCCGGCGCCGTGCAGGCCGGTGGCCACGAACACGACCCGGTCGGCCACGTTCACGGCGTGGTCGGCGATGCGCTCGTAGTGGCGGCCGACGAGCGACAGCTGGACCGACTCGAGCAGCCGTCCCTCGTCGACCGGGCCCTCCCGGCTCAAGATGTAACGGAACAGGCTCTTCGTGAGGTCGTCCATCACGTCGTCCATGTCGAACACCGCCGCCGCCCGCGACGGGTCGCTGTCGGCGAAGGCGTCGATGGCGACGCGGACCTCACTGGCGGCCTGCTCGCCCATGCGCCCGATGATCCCCCGCAGCTTTGGGTCGATGCTGTGCGGGTAGAGCTGGCGAGTCGCCTTCACGACGCTCTTCATGAGGTCGCCGCTGCGCTCGAGCTCGTGGCCGATCCGCAGCACCGCCAGCACCATCCGCAGGTCCCCGGCCATCGGCTGCTGGCGGGCGATGAGCACGAAGCACTGGTCCTCGATGGCGTAGGCGAGCTCGTCGATCGCGGCGTCCTGCTCCACGACGTGCTCCGCCGCCCCCAGGTCGGCGTCGAGGAGGGCCTGGGTGCCGGCGGCGATGGCCTCGGTCACGAGGGCCCCGAGGCGGATCACGTCGCCCCGGAGCTCCTGGAGCGCCTCGGCGAACAGCTTCCGGGCCTCCTCGGCGCTCGGGGTGGCGGTGCTCACGGGCCCATGATGGCGTGCCTCGGCGCTGGGGGTGGCGGTGCTCACGGGCCTCATCTTGGACTGGGCGCCGCCAAGGCCGCTCCCGCGTTACCGCACGTTCACCCGCGCTTTGCCTGTTGGCCACGTCGTCGTCGGCGTCTCGCCAGACACGATTTCTAGCCTCCGTCCCCGAGTCAATCGTCGTCTACGAGGAGGACGAACCGATCATGATTCTCCGCACGCGCCTCGCGCGCCGGGTCGCGGTGTCGACGCTGGCCCTCGGGCTCGTCGCCGCTGGCTCCGCCGGCGTCGCGAGCGCGACCACGGGCCAGAAGGGACAGCCGAAGGTGGCGGCGGCCACGCTGAACGGGTCGGGCTCGACCCTGACCGCGGCGTTCCTCCAGGCCACCATCGCGGCGTTCAAGACCGCCCAGCCGAACGTCACCGTCAACTACGCCGGTGGCGGCTCCGGGAAGGGGCGCACCGACTTCGCGAACGGGGTGGTGCAGTTCGCGGGAACGGACGCGCCGTACGCGGCCGGTGCCGCGCCGAGCAAGGCCTTCGACTACATCCCGACCATCGTCTCGCCGGTCACCGTCTCGTACAACCTGTCCGGCGTGAAGAGCCTGCAGCTGTCGGCGGACACCATCGCGGGGCTCTTCAACGGCACGATCACCACGTGGAACGACCCCGCGGTCAAGGCTGACAACCCGAAGGCCAACCTGCCGAGCACGAAGGTCACGATTGCCCGCCGCTCGGACAGCTCGGGCACGACCCAGAACTTCACGACCTACCTCCAGGGGGCGTCCACGAAGTGGACCCTCGGCGCGGCGGCGACGGTCAACTGGCCGGCGAGCTCGGTGGGCGGCAACGGCAGCACCGCCGTGGCCACGAACGTCAAGAGCACCGACGGCGCGGTCGGCTACGTGGACTTCTCCGACGCCAAGGCCGCCGGGCTGAAGTTCGCGTCGGTCAAGAACGCGTCGGGCCAGTTCATCGCCCCGAGCGTGAAGAGCGCCACCCAGGCCCTCGTGGGCGTGAAGCAGAACCCGGACGAGACCTACAACCCGCTGAACACCAAGAACAAGGCGGGCTACGCGATCACGTCACCGACGTACCTGCTCGTCGCCTCGACGCAGTCCGACGCCGCGGTCGGCAACGCGCTGAAGGCGTTCTTGACCTACATCGAGGACAACTCGACCAAGCTGGCCCCGGCCGTCGACTACGCGCCGATCCCCCCGGCGTTCCAGAAGGCCGCCCTGTCAGCGATCGCCAAGATCCAGGTCGGCTAAGCGCTCGGCACGGGAGGGGCGGGAGACTTTCCCCCGTCCGTCCCTCCCGTGCCAGCATCCCCCAAGAGCTATGGCTACCGAGACGCTCGACCCCCCGAAACCCCAGAGCCTGTCGGCGGGCCCGGTGCCGCCCGGTCGGGGCCCCGACCGCGTCTTTCGAGTGCTCACGCTCGCCGCCGGCCTGCTCGTACTGGTGATCCTGCTCCTGATCATCGTGACCACGAGCGGGCAGGCCCAGTCGTGGTTCAGCGCCGAGGGCCTCGGCACCATCTTCAGCTCGAACTGGGACCCGGCCCACCACCACTTCGGCTCCCTCGGGCTGCTCGTCGGCACCATCGAGGTGTCGCTGATCGCGCTGCTCATCTCGGTGCCGGTGAGCGTCGGGCTCGCCCTCTTCGTGACCGAGGTGTCGCCGCGACGGCTGCGCCGGCCGATCGTGTACACGGTCGACCTGCTGGCCGCGGTCCCCTCGGTCGTGTTCGGGCTCTGGGCCCTCCAGATCCTCCTGAAGCCCCTCTCGGACGCCTACTCGTCCGTCGCCGACGGCACCGTCGGCTTCCCGCTCCTCGGCGCCCTGTTCTCGCACCCGAGCGCCTCGGGGCAGGCGATCATGACCGCCGGGATCGTCGTCGGGATCATGATCACCCCGATCGTCACCGCGATCACCCGCGAGGTGTTCGCCACCTGCCCCGCGTCCCAGAAGGAGGCCGCGCTGGCGCTCGGCGCCACCCGCTGGGAGATGATCCGCGGCGCGGTGTTCCCGCACGGCCGCAGCGGGGTCCTGTCGGCGGTCATGATCGGGTTCGGGCGCGCCGTCGGCGAGACCATCGCCGTCGCGCTCGTCGTCGGCTCGTCCCCGCAGCTCACCGCCCACATCTTCGGGCCCGGCGACACCATGGCGAGCATCATCGCCAACGAGTTCGGCGACGCCACCGGCACCTGGCGCTCGGCCCTCATCGGGCTCGGCCTGGCCCTGCTCGCGCTGACGGTCGTGATCGGGATCGTGGCGCGGACCGTGTTCGGGCGCTCCGAGCGCCGGCTCGGGGTGGTCCTGTGAGCACGGCCACCGCCACCATCTCGGCCCCGCTCCTGCGGTCGCGCCCGGCGTCTCGGGCTCGCAAGGTGCGCAACCACGTCGCCACCGCGCTCATCGTGGGCTCGGTGCTCGTGACCCTCGTGCCGCTGATCTTCGTGGTGGCCTTCGTGGTGAACCGGGGCGGCGGGGTGTTCGGGTGGGCCTTCCTCACCCGCGACATCCCGATCCTGGACCGTGAGATCGGCGGCGGCATGAAGCCGGCGATCATCGGGACGCTCGTGATCACCGGCGGCGCCACCGCGATGGCCGTGCCCCTCGGCATCCTCGGGGCGATCTACCTGAACGAGTACGGCCAGAGGGGCCGGCTCGCCCGCCTGATCCGGTTCCTGGCCGAGATCATGACCGGCGTCCCGTCGATCGTGATGGGCCTGTTCATCTACATCGTCTGGGTCCTGCACTTCAAGAACCAGACCGCGTTCGCCGGGTCGCTCGCGCTCGGCTGCCTCATGCTGCCGATCGTCATCCGCACGTCGGAGGAGATGCTGCGCCTGGTTCCCCACGAGCTGCGCGAGGGCAGCTACGCGCTCGGCAGCCGCAAGGTGCGCACGATCCGCACCGTGGTCCTGCCCCACGCCGCCCCCGGGATCGTGAGCGGGGCGCTCCTGGCGGTGGCCCGGGCCGCCGGCGAGACCGCCCCGCTGCTGTTCACGATCGGGATCGTGACCTCGGCGAACACCAGCCTGTTCCACGGTCCGACCACGGCGCTGTCGTTCCAGATCTTCCACAACGCCACCTCGCCGTTCGTCGGCGCCCAGGACCGGGCCTACGGCGCCGCGCTCACGCTGATCCTGCTGGTCTTCGTCTTCACCGCGCTGGCGCGCGTCGTGACGACGATCTACGCCCGCCGCACCACGGCCGGAGCCTGACGTGGAGGCCGCCCACATGCCCGAGCCCCGATTTGCCGCCGCTACAGTCGACCCCGTGCTCACCCGGCCGCCGGCCGAGCGACGCGAGGTCCCGGGCGAGTCCGCCCGGCCGGAGCCGGACCAGCGCCAGATCGTCTTCGAGCTCGCCGACGTCGAGGTTCGCTACCAGGGCGTGACCGCGGTGCAAGGTGTTGACCTGCGGGTCGCTGCCCGCGAGATCACCGCCTTCATCGGCCCGTCCGGCTGTGGCAAGACCACCGTCCTGCGGACCCTGAACCGGATGCACGACATCACCCCGGGCGCCGAGGTGCGGGGCCGGATCACGTACCACGAAGAGGACCTCTACGGGCCCCGGGTGGACGTCGCCGAGGTCCGGCGGCGGATCGGCATGGTGTTCCAGAAGCCGAACCCGTTCCCGAAGTCGATCCACGACAACGTCGCCTACGGGCCCCGGATCAACGGCCGGAAGCGCGGCGAGATGGCCGACCTCGTCGAGCACGCGCTCCGCCGCGCCGCCCTCTGGGACGAGGTGAAGGACAAGCTGCGGCAGAACGCCCTCGGCCTCTCCGGGGGCCAGCAGCAGCGGCTGTGCATCGCCCGGGCGCTGGCGGTCGAGCCTGACGTCGTTCTCATGGACGAGCCGTGCTCGGCCCTCGACCCCATCGCCACCGCCCGCATCGAGGACCTCATGCAGGAGCTGAAGACCGACTTCACGCTCGTGATCGTCACCCACAACATG
Source organism: Acidimicrobiia bacterium (assembly GCA_035948415.1). Lineage (NCBI taxonomy): Bacteria > Bacillati > Actinomycetota > Acidimicrobiia > Acidimicrobiia bacterium. Next base: position 46,182 of record DASZJD010000054.1, read on the forward strand.
CAGCAGGCGGCACGGGCCTCGGACCGCACCGCCTTCTTCACCTCAGACGTCGACGACGCCGGACGGCGCGTCGGGCGCCTCGTCGAGTTCGACACCACCGAGCGGCTCTTCACCCAGCCCACCGACCCTCGGACGGAGGGCTACATCACCGGGCGGTTCGGTTGAGAGCACCGTCGGCCCCGGCGAGCGGCCCGGGGGACAGCGACGCAGTCCCCGACAACGACGCCTGCCGGCGGCTCGTCCACGCCCTCGACAGCGTGCCCGACGGGGTCATCGTCGTCGACGCCGCCGGCCGCGAGGAGTTCCGCAACACCGCCGCGCTGCGGTTCCGGGACGCCCGCCACGCCGAGGCGCTGGCCGAGCACGCCGTGGCGCAGCTGGTGGAGCGGGCCCGCCAGGGCGAGGTCGCCGAGCGGGAGCTGCCGCTGTTCGGCCCGCCGCGCGAGGTGCTGGTGCTGCGCGCCCTGCCGCTCGGCGACGACGGCGACGCGCTCGGCGCGGTGGCGCTGATCCACGACGTCACCGACGCCCGCCGGGTCGAGAGCGTCCGGCGCGACTTCGTCGCCAACGTGAGCCACGAGCTGAAGACCCCGATCGGCGCCCTCGGGCTGCTCGCCGAGACCATCGCCTCGGCCGACGACGTCGAGGTCGTCCGACGCCTCGCCGAGCAGCTCGTCCGCGAGTCGGACCGGCTCGGCCGCATCGTCGACGACCTCCTCGACCTGAGCCTCATCGAGGCCCAGGCCGCCCCGACCCGCGAGCCGACCCCGGTGCACGTGCTGGTGGAGGAGGCGGTGGAGCGGCTCGGCGCGCTGGCCCTCGCCCGGGGGATCCCGCTCCGCACCGAGCCCGCCGACGAGGACCTGATGGTGCGGTGCGACCCGACCCAGCTCGTCAGCGCGATCACGAACCTCCTCGACAACGCGGTGAAGTACTCCGACCACGGCCAGGAGGTGGAGGTCGGCGCGGTGCCGGAGGGCGACCAGGTCGTGGTGTGCGTGCGCGACCACGGCATCGGGATCCCGTCCCGCGACCTCGAGCGGGTGTTCGAACGCTTCTACCGGGTGGACAAGGCCCGCAGCCGGGCCACCGGCGGCACCGGGCTCGGGCTCTCGATCGTGCGCCACGTCGCCGAGGCGCACGGCGGCGAGGTGACCGTCGAGTCGACGGAGGGGGAGGGCTCGACCTTCCGCCTCGCCATCCCGCTCGCCGACGCCGAGCGCCACGTGGCGGAGGCGTCCTGATGGCCGAGCCCCCCACGATCCTCGTCGTCGACGACGAGCAGTCGTACCGCGACGCGCTCTCGGTGGCGCTCCAGCGGGAGGGCTTCACGGTCGAGACCGCCGCCGACGGCGCCGAGGCCATCGCCCGCTTCGACGCCGCGCGACCGGCGCTGATCCTCCTCGACGTGATGCTGCCGCACATGTCGGGCGTGGACGTGTGCCGCGAGCTGCGGACCCGATCGCAGGTGCCGATCATCATGGTGACGGCGCGGAACGCCGAGATCGACGCCGTCGTCGGCCTCGAGGTCGGCGCCGACGACTACGTCACGAAGCCGTTCCGGCTGCGGGAGCTGGTCGCCCGCGTGCGGGCGGCGCTGCGGCGGGCGCCGAACGTCGACGGCCCGGCCCCGGCGGTCGAGGTGATCGAGATCGGGGACGTGAAGCTCGACGCCGGCCGTCACGAGGTGTTCGTGCACGACTCGCTCGTGCCGCTGCCGCTCAAGGAGTTCGAGCTGCTCGAGCTGCTGCTCCTGAACGCCGGGCGGGTCCTCACCCGCGACGTGCTCATCGACCGCATCTGGGGCCCGAACTACTACGGCGACACGAAGACCCTCGACGTGCACATCAAGCGGCTGCGGGCCAAGCTCGAGACCGACCCCGCCAACCCGACCCGGATCGTGACCGTGCGCGGCGTCGGGTACCGGTACGAGAAGAACTGACCGCACCGGTCACGAGGCGCGGGGGGCACCACCCGGCCCGGCGTCCCGCGCCCCGGGTGACGACGCCGGCGCCCGGCGCAGCTCGTCCAGCCATCCGAGGACGGCGCGCTCGTAGGCGACGCCGAAGGCGAGCACCGCGGCGGTGTGCTCGTCGGGCGCCACGATGCGCTCGTACAGCGCCAGGCGCTGCTCGTGATCGGCGCGGCGGGCCTCGAGGAAGCGGTCGCGGGTGGCCGGGTCCACGTGCCTCCCGAACCAGAGGGTGACGAGCAGCGGGAACCGGATCTGCTCCGGGCCCGGGTCCTTCGTCACCCAGGCCTGGAAGGCGCGCCGCCCGGCGGCGGTGATCGTGAACGGCCGCCGGTCGCGGACGCCCGGTGGCCCCGCCTTCACGAGCTTGCGGGCCTCGAGGGCCTGCAGCTCCCGGTAGACGTGGCTCGGCGTGATGTTCCAGAAGCGGCCGAGGCCGCCCTCGACGCGCTGCAGGAGGTCCCAGCCCGTCATCGGGCCGTCGGCGAGGAACCCGAGGAGCGAGCCCTGGGTCGGGTTCAGTGCCGCCACCTTGACATTCCCTTCTGGAGGGTTAGGGTCGAGCCCGGTAGTCCCTTAGGGAGGATGCGATGGTAGACGCGGCCCTGGCCTCGCTCGAGCGGGACGGCTACGCCCGCATCCCGGACGCGGTGCCGCTCGATCTCGTCGCCGCGGCCCGGGCCGACCTGACGACGATCCTCGAGCGCACGCCCACCGGCCGCGACGACTTCGAGGGTCGGCGCACCCAGCGTGTCTACGCCCTCTTCGCCAAGACGCGCGCCCTCGACGCCTTCGCGCTCCACCCGGCGGTCCTCGAGCTCCTCGACCGCGTCTTGGGTTGCTACCAGCTGAGCGCGCCGGCGGCGATCGCCATCGGCCCGGGCGAGACCGCGCAGCCCCTCCACCCCGACGACGCCATTTACCCGGTCAACCGGCCCCACGCCGAGCTGGTCGTGAACGTGATGTGGCCCCTCGAGGACTTCACCGAGGCGAACGGCGCCACGCGGATCGTCCCCGGCAGCCACCGGTGGGTCGACGAGCGGCCCGGGCCCGACACCCCGACGGTCGCGATCGACCTGCCGGCCGGTGCCGCGCTCGTCTACCTCGGCAGCGTGTGGCACGGTGGCGGCGCCAACCACACCGACCGGGCTCGGCTCGGGGTGGTGCTGCACTACGCGGCGGCGTGGCTCCGCCCGGTCGAGAGCCACCTCCTCGCCGTCCCTCCCGACGCGGCCGCGCCGCTGCCGCCGCGCCTGCAGGAGCTCCTCGGCTACAACATCTGCCCGCCGTTCATCGGCTACGTCGACGGGCGGCACCCGCGCGCGCTGCTCGGCCGGTAGACGCGCGCCGACCGTTCAGCGCGACGCGGGCGCGCCGGCGCGGGCGTACTCGATGGCGGCGGCGGCCGCGGTGGCGGGCGCCCCCTCGATCCCCGACAGCTCGGTGGCCGCCGCGTACCCGGCTCGCACGAGGCCGACGTCGGTGTCGGGATCGGGCTCGCCCCGGTGGCCGTCGTACACGAGCCGCAACTCGCCCGGCGCGGTCTCGGCGTGCCACCACTCGGCGAACGGAGCCGGGCGCCCGGCCCGGACCCCGCGCAGCTCCGCGAGCGGGAGGTTCGGCACGTTCAGGCTCAGGATCCGGCCCTGCAGCGCGGCGGCGGCGGGGACGGCGGCGGCGGCCAGGACCGCGGCGGTGTCCCAGTGCTCGGCGTCGCCCCAGCCGAGGCTGACCGCGACGCCGGGCAGCCCGAGCACGAGGCCCGTGAGCGCGGCGCCGACGGTCCCGGAGTGCAGGACGAGGTGACCGGTGTTCAGGCCCTGGTTGACGCCCGAGGCCACGAACTCGGGCCGGGGGCCGAAGGACCCGAGGCCGCCCGCGTACACCGCCGCCGCCGGCGACGTCGCCAGCGCGTGCACGGGCACGCCTGGGAGGTCCGGCCACTCGATGCTGATCCGCCCGATCGGGCCCGACCGGTGCAGCCGGCCGATCCCGGCGCCGGCGCCGCTGTGCTCGCCGTCGGGGGCGACGACGACGACCTCGTAGCCGGCCTGCACCAGCGCCCGGGCCAGGGCCCGCAACCCCGGTGCCTCGACGCCGTCGTCGTTCGTAACGAGGATCCGCACCGCCGGACGGTAGCCGCTGGCCTCGTCAGGCCTGGCCGGTGCGCTCGTTGCGCGAGCGCCGGCGCGTCGGCCAGGGTGCGGCGGTGCAGCAGCCGCGGCGGCGGCGATGACCGCGATCTCGCTCGCGGTCCTCGACCTCGCCGGGACGACCGTGCAGGACGACGGCGCCGTCGAGGCGGCGTTCGTCGACGCGCTCGGGGCGGTCGACGCCGGGCCGGGCACCCCCGGGTACCCCGATCGGCTCGCGTACCTGCGGCGCACGATGGGGCGCTCGAAGATCGAGGTGTTCCGGGCCGTCCTCGGCGACGAGGCCGGGGCGCAGCGCGCCAACGTCGCCTTCGAGGCCGCCTACGGCGACCGCGTCGCGTCGGGCGCGGTCCAGCCGATCCCGGGGGCCGCGGCGGCACTGGCCACGCTGCGACAGGCCGGCGTGCGGGTGTGCCTCACCACCGGCTTCTCGCCCGCGACCCTCGACGCCCTGCTCGGGGCGCTCGGCTGGCACGACGCGGTGGACCTAGCGCTGGCGCCCGGGCCGGGGATCCGGGGGCGGCCGCATCCCGACCTGGTGCTGCACGCGGTGCTGCGCCTCGAGATCGACGACGTGCGCGGCGTGGCGGTGGCCGGCGACACCGCCAACGACCTCCTCGCCGGCACCCGAGCCGGCGCCTCCGTGGTGGCCGGGGTGCTCACGGGCGCGCACGGGCGCGCCGAGCTGGCGGCGGCGCCGCACACCCACCTGCTCGACTCGGTCGCTGACTTCCCGGCCCTCTGCCTCGGCTGACGGCCGGGTCAGGCCGCGGGCCGGGCCAGACGCTCGACCGCGGCCCGCCAGTAGCCGAGGCCGGGGACCCGGGCGCCGGGCACCTTGGCGGCGTCGTCGGCGCGCCGGAGCGTGAGACAGGCCTCGAGGTCCGGGAACGCGAGCAGCGCCACGCGCTCCTCGGGGTCGAGGAGCCCGCCCTGGGCGCGGAGCGTGTCGAGGCTGCGGGGGCTGAGCCGGTGGCGGTAGCGGGGGTCGGTGGTCACGAGGTAGCGCTTGGCCTCGTCGTGGCGGGCCACGAGGGCGGCGACCCGGCTGCCGAGCAGGCCGGCGACGGCGTCGGCCCCGACCGCGGCGTGGGACTCCGGGCGGCCCGGGGTCAGGACGGTGCCGAGGTCGTGGACGAGCCCGGCGACCTGGAGCTCCGCGTCGGCGGGGGCGACCCGCTCCAGGATGGCGGCGCACTGGAGGGCGTGGGCAAGCAGGTCGACCGGCTCGTCGTCGTCGACGTCGCGACCCGCCTCGAGCGCGGCGAGGATCTCGTCGCTGGTGCGCAGCCGCACGGTCAGCGACAACCGAGTCACGCCGACGATTCTCCGCGCCCAGGCCGCGACGCCAAGGCGGAGGGGCGATCGTTCACCTGCCGCCACGGAGGCGTCACCCCCTCGCCCGGCGCCGTTCACCCGGACCGGGCGACCTCAGCCGGGGGGCGGCAGGTAGGCCGAGGCGGTCAGGTCGCCGGCGTCGCTCTCGAGGACCCAGGTCGAGCCCTTCTCGAGCCGGGCCTCGCCGTTCAGTCCCCCGACCTGGCGGAAGTGATCGAGGAGCTCCTCGATCACGTCGCCGTGGGTGCACAGCACCGTGGGCTCGTCGGTGACCTTCTCGACCAGTCGGAGGGCCTCGGTGAGCGGCGTCCCCTCGGCGAGCGACGGCGACGGCTCGATCGGGAGGCCGAGGCGGCGGGCGAGCGGCTCGACCGTCTGGCCGCAGCGCACGAACGGGCTCGAGACGATCCGGGTGACGCCGCAGCCGGCGAGCAGCCCCGCGATCCCCTCGGCCTGGCGGTGACCCACCTTGCTGAGGGGCCGCTGCTCGTCGGGACCGTCCCAGCGGCTGCGGCTGCCGGCCTTGGCGTGGCGGACGAGGAAGACCGGTGTCGTGCTCACGGTTGGTGGCGGCCCCGGGGCAGGCGGTCGAGGAGGTCTCGGTCGTGTGGGTAAGTGAGGAGTCTGGCAGCCTCGTCCGGCGCGAGCCAACGCAGCTCGTCCACCTCGGCATTGGGGGCGAAACCCTTCTCCTCGTCCGGGGCCTCGGGCTCCATGAGCCAGTACCGAACCCACTTCGGCCGGCCCCGCCGGTCCCGGTAGCGGGTCTCGCCGAGGGGGGCGACGATCCGGCACCGCAGCCCGGTCTCCTCCTCCACCTCGCGCAGGGCCCCGGCCTCGGCGCTCTCGCCGTCGGCGAGCTTGCCCTTCGGGAGGCTCCAGTCGTCGTAGGCGGGTCGATGGATGACGACGACCCGCTCGCCCCGGCGCACGACGCCGCCGGCGGCCTGCACGGTGGGGGTGGTCGGGTCCGGGTCCCCGGTCCGGCTCACAGCCAGTGGCGGAGCTTCTTGCGGCTGGCGTCCCGCCACGTCGACGGCCAGGCTCGACGGCCGCGGCTGGCGGCCTCCTGCTCCTGCATGGCGAGCTCGCCGGCGGCGAAGGCGACGCCCGCGTCGGCCGTCCCGGCGGCGGCGTCACGCAGCCATTGGGCGGCGACGACGGCGTCCTGGTGCTCGCCGAGCACGTCCTGCACCTCGGTCAGCGCGTGCGCCAGCGCCCGCGCCGGCTTGCCGAAGGCGGGCTCGACCGCCTCGGCCGCGTACCGTGCCCGCTTGGCCCGCTTGCGGACGGCGTGCAGCTCCTCGTCGGCGGGCTCGTCGGCGAGTCGCTCCACGGCCGCGGCCTGGTGGTCCCACGCCCGGCGGACCAGCCCACGCAGGACGTCCTCGTCCGGTTCGCCGTCGTGGCGCGGGAGGAGGCGCGGCTGACGGGCGGCGTCGACGAGCCGGTCGAGGAGCACCGCGTAGCGGTGGCTGCGCAACGCGCCGAGCAGCGCCGTCCGGGCCCGCTCGCGCTCGGCGCGGAGGGCCTCGAGCAGCTGACCGGCCGCGGCGCGGTCGGGGCCCGGCAGGTGCGCGATCCGTTCCTCGAGCCGGTCGAGGAGCACGTCGGCGTCGCGGACGGCGCCGAGGGCGCCGCCGAGCCAGCCGAGCTCGTCGCGGAGCGCCTCGGCCCACGTCTCGTCGACGAGGGGCAGGAAGGTGCGCAGGTGGGAGCGCAGCCGGCGGGTCGCGACCCGGGCCTGGTGGACGTCCTCGGGGTCCTCGCCCCGGCGCACGCCCGGGTCGTGGGCGACGAGCCGGGCCACGGGCGTGGCCAGCGCCGCCCGCACTACGTCGCCGACGGTGCGCGCCGGGCCGCTCGCGGGGGCGATGTCGGGCGGGCCGGCGGCTCGGGGCCCGAGGGCCCGCACGATCTTCGGGGTCGGGTCGGGCGGACCGGCGCCAGCGGCGCGCAGGCGGGCCACGATCGCCGCCGCCTGGGCCTCGGGGGCGTCGTCGGCCAGCTCGAACTCGAGCTCGCGGAAGGCGCGCACCGGGCCGTCGCCGCCGAGGACGGCCACGTCGTCGTCGACGACCTCCCCGATCGGCGCCCCCGACGTCGTGCGCAGCCGGACGGCGCGCCGCGTGGTCCGCAGCCGGGCCACCGGGCCCACCGAGGCGCTGCGCGTCAGCGCTCGCACCAGCTCGAGGGCCTCGGCCGGGGGGCTGCCGGCCTCCCCGGGGACGGCGTAGGTCGTCCGGTCGAGGCGGCCGTCGCCGCCCGCGTCGGCGCGCGGCAGCTTCACCGCCCAGCCTTCGTCGTTGCGGTGCCGCAAGGACGCCCGGGCTCGGGTCAGGCGCAGGTCGTCGGTGTCGTAGTACACCGCGAGGAGATAGAGGGTGCCGGCCGGTTCGGCGACGACGCCCGCCAGCGGGTCCGACAGCGGTGGGAGGGCGCTCGCGGGCGGGGCGGCGAGCTTGATCTCGCGTTCGACGACGGTCACGCCCGGGCCTGCGCCCGCTCCGTGGCGAGGGCGCGGAGCCGGGCCTGCGCGTCGAGACCCACGAGGGTCTCCACCTTGTGCCACACGCCGTCGGCGGCCAGCTGCCAGGCCAGGACGTCGTCGGCGAGGTTCACGGTCAGGATCTCGTCGAGTCGAGCGCGGAGCGCGGGCACGTCGACCGGGCAGAGGGCCTCGACCCGGCGGTCGAGGTTGCGGGGCATGAGGTCGGCCGAGCCGATCAGGTACGTGGCCCGGGCCGGGTCGGCGCCGAAGCGGAAGATCCGCGAGTGCTCGAGGAACCCACCGACGAGCGATCGGACCCGGATGCGCTCCGACCGGCCGGGCACCTGCGGGCGGAGGCAGCAGATCCCGCGCACGACGAGGTCGATCTCGGTGCCGGCGCCGGAGGCGGCGTAGAGCTCGTCGATGAGCTCGGGATCCACGAGGCTGTTCATCTTCATGACGATGCGCCCCCCGGGCCCCTTCGCCGCCTCGGCGCGGATCTGGTCGCGCAGCGCGGGGCGCAGGTCCTCGGGTGCCACCAGCAGTCGCCGGTAGCGCACCGACCGGCTGTAGCCGGTCAGGTGGTTGAACAGCTCGGCGAGGTCGGCGCCGAGCGCCGGGTCGGCGGACAGCAGCCCGAGGTCCTCGTAGAGGGTCGCCGTCTTCGGGTTGTAGTTGCCGGTCCCGACGTGGCAGTAGCGGCGAACGCCGTCGTCCTCCTGGCGGACGACGAGGAGGATCTTGGCGTGGGTCTTGAGCCCCACGAGGCCGTACACGACGTGGACGCCGGCCTCCTCGAGGACGCGTGCCCGCTCGATGTTCGCCTGCTCGTCGAAGCGCGCCTTAAGCTCGACGAGCGCCACGACCTGCTTGCCCTGGCGGGCGGCGTCCACGAGCGAGCGCACGATGGAGCTGTCGGGGCCCGCGGTGCGGTAGATGGTCTGCTTGATCGCCAGGACCTTCGGGTCGCGCGACGCCTGGTCGACGAACGCCTCGACCGAGCTCGCGAACGAGTCGTATGGGTGGTGGACGAGGATGTCGCCGCCGCGCAGCAGTCGGAACAGGTTGGGGGTCTCGTCGCCCGTTTGGAGGAGCCCGGGCGGGCTCTGGGGGAGCCACGGCTCGTCCTTGAGGTCGGGTCGCTCGAGCCCGCAGATGTCGAAGAGCCCGCTGAGGTCGAGCGGCCCGTCGATGCTGACGACGGCGGCGGGCGGGATCTCGAGCTCGCGGCACAGCACGTCGAGGACCTCGTCGCTCATCGACGCGTCGACCTCGAGGCGCACCGTGTGCCCGAACTTCGTGCGCCGGTGCAGCACCGACTCGATCGCCTCGAGCAGGTCCTCGTCCTCGTCGTCGAGCTCGAAGTCGGCGTCGCGCGTCACGCGGAACGGGACGTGGTCGAGGATCTCCATGCCCGGGAAGAGGCGGCCGAGGTGGGCGGCGATGACCTGCTCGAGGGGGACGAATCGCGCCTCGCCCGGCAGGGGCACGAAGCGGGGCAGCGCGGGCGGGACCTTGATCCGCGCGAACCGCTGCTCGCCCGTCTCGGGGTCGCGCACGACCACGGCCAGGTTCAGCGACAGGTTGGAGATGTACGGGAAGGGGTGCGCAGGGTCGACCGCCAGCGGCGTGAGCACCGGGTAGACGCGCTCCTCGAAGGTGCGCTGCAGCTCGAACCGGTCGGCGTCGTCGAGGTCCGGCCAGCCCTCGAAGCGGATCCCGGCCTCCCGGAGGCGGGGGGCGACGTCCTTCGTGAAGGCGGTGGTGTGACGGTCGACGAGTGCACGCACCTGCTCGCGGATGGCGCGGATGGTCTCGAGCGGGTCGAGGCCGTCGGGGGAGCGAGCGCGCAGCCCGGCCAGCACCTGCTCCTGGATGCCGGACACGCGAACCTGGAAGAACTCGTCGAGGTTCGACGAGAAGATGGCGAGGAACTTCGCCCGCTCGAGCAGGGGACGGCCCGGGTCCTCGGCCAGCGCCAGCACTCGCGCGTTGAAGTCGAGCCAGGACAACTCGCGGTTCAGGAAGCGGTCGCCGTCTCCCTCTTCGCGCGTGGTGGGAGCGGCCGGCGCACCGGTCGGCACGGCCATGGCCTGATGGTAGCGGCGCCGGCTCCGACGCTCCCCGGGGCCTCGGCGCGCCGCGGGATCGCGTGACGTGTCGGTGACCGTCAGGTGAAGGTTCGACGCCGGCACGGCCGGCGCCGGGCGCTCGTCCACGCCGGGTGACCGTGGGGCCGCGCCGCTACTGTCGATGTACCGATGCCTGTGGAGCGCACCTCCCTGTTCCGGGCCCTCGTCGACCGGTTCCTCGCCCTCATGCCGCCCACGCCGTTCGGGCGGCTGGTCCGGGCCCACCTCGTCACGATGTGCGCCGACGCCTGCGTGGCCGCGTCCCTTGCGGGGTCGCTCTTCTTCCAGAAGCCGAGCAGCGGGGCGCGGGGCTCGGTCCTGCTCTACCTCTTGCTCACCATGGCGCCGTTCACGGTCGTGGCCCCGGTCATCGGGCCCGCCCTCGACCGGGTGCGGGGCGGCCGTCGGCTCCTCATCGTCGCTTCCTGCGTCGGCCGCGCCGCGCTCTGCCTGATCATGGCCTCGGTCGTGACGAAGCCGTCGCCCGAGGGCCTCCTCGTCTACCCGTTCGCGTTCGGCGTCCTCGTGCTGTCGAAGGGCTACTCGGTGGCTCGGAGCTCCCTGGTACCGGACCTCGTCGACGAACGCACGTCGCTCGTGCAGGCCAACTCGCGGCTGGCGATCATCAGCGCCGTCGCCGCCCTGCTCGGCGGCGCGCCGGCGCTCGTCGTCCAGCAGCTGTTCGGCGCGGACTGGTCGCTGCGGCTGGCCGTAGTCGTGTTCATCGTCGCGGCGTCGTACGCCCTCCGGATTCCACGCGTCGAGCGCGTCACCGGCCGCGAGGCGGCCGCCCGGGAGCGCGAGGAGCTCCACCAGCCGTCGATCCTCCTCGCCGCGTCGGCGATGGCGATCCTGCGGGGCGCGATGGGCTTCCTCCAGTTCTTCGCCGCCTTCACGTTCAAGCACGACCTCTTCGCGCTCGGGGTCGCCGCGGCCGCGGCCGGGATCGGTCTGTTCGCCGGCAACCTCCTCGCGCCCTGGCTGCGCTCCCACGTCCGCGAGGAGCTCATCCTCGCCGGGGCCCTCCTCGGCGCCGCCGCCGCCACGCTGTTCGGCGTGCTGCTCATGAAGACGCTCGGGATCCCGTTCGCCTTCCTCGCCGTCGGGCTCGGCGCCGCCGCGGGGAAGATCGGGTTCGACAGCCTGCTGCAACGCGACGGACCCGACGCGGTCCGAGGCCGCGCCTTCGCGCGTTTCGAGACCCGGTTCCAAGGCGCGTGGGTCGTCGGGGCGGTGCTCGGGATCATCCCGGTCGTCGCCCCCGCCGGGCTGGCCGTGCTCGGGATCGTCCTGGCCTTCGGCGGCGTCTCGTACCTCGCGGCGCTGCGCGCGGCCCGGACCCGGCCGCCACGGTCGAAGCTCCGACCCGAGGCGGTGGACCGGGCCCTCGGCCGGGCTCGCGACAACCTTCGGGACCGCCGTCGGCAGAGCCGAGCGGGGCGGCGCAGGGCCGCGGCGAGGCGCCGCCGCCAGCTGGCCGGCGGCGCCGCGGAGCCGCGCCGGCCCGGGCACGGTGACGACGGCCTGCCGTACCCGCCGCCCCCGCCGGCGACCGAGCCGGCCCCGCCGCCGCCCCCGCGGCGAGCCCCGCGCCCCTGAGCGGCACCGAAACCGCCGCGCCGGGCGCGGCCAGCGTGCGAGCATCGACGCCGTGCCCGTCGAGTTCCGACCCATCGAGACCGCCGAGGTCCCCGCGTTCGCGCGCGCCGCCGCGGTCGGCTTCGGCGAGCGCCCCACCTACGCCGAGGAGCACCCGCGCTGGGTCAGCCTCGACCTGGACCGGACCCGGGCCGGCTTCGACGGGGAGGACCTGGTCGCGACGTCGCGGAACTACTCGCTCGAGCTGTCCCTCCCGGGCGGCGCGGTGCTCCCGGCCGCCGGGGTCAGCGCCGTGACCGTCCGCCCGACCCACCGCCGCCGGGGCCTGCTGCGCTCGATCATGCGCGAACTGCTGGACGAGGCCACGACTCGCGGCGAGGCGGTCGCGATGCTGACCGCGAGCGAAGGCTCGATCTACGAGCGGTTCGGGTTCGGCATCACGACGCGCTCGATGGCGATCGAGCTCGACCGCCGCGACGTCCAGTTCGTCCGGCCTCGCCCGGAGGGGCAGCTGCGGCTTCTCGACGCCGACGAGGCGGCGAAGCTGGAGCCCGACGTCTTCGAGCGGGTTCGGCGCGCCTACCCGGGGGCGGTGTCGCGCCCGGACGCGTGGTGGAGCGACGAGCAGTGGGATCCGCGCTTCGGGGTGCGCTTCGACGTCGCGTACGAGGCCAACGGCGTCGTCGCCGGCTACGCCTGCTACGGACTCCACGAGACGCACGACCCGAGCTCGGGCTCTGGGAGCCGGCTCGTCGTCCGCGATGTCGTGGCCGCGGACCCGGCCGCGCTCCACGGGCTGTGGCGGTACCTGTGCGAGGTCGACCTCGTGCGCACGATCAGCGACCGGGGCGCGCCGCTCGACCTGCCCCTGGCGTGGTGGCTGGCCTCGAACCGGGCGGTGCGGGTCCGCGCCGTCAAGGACGAGGTCTGGACCCGGCTGCTCGACGTGCCGGCCGCGCTCGCGGCCCGGACCTACGCCAGCGAGGGACGCCTCACGCTCGGCGTGCGCGACGAGTCCCGCCCGGGCGGCCGGGCCGACGGGACGTTCACGCTCGAGGCCGGCCGCGACGGCGCCGACGTGCAGGAGGGCGGCCGACCTGACCTCGAGTGCAGCGTGAGCGCGGTGTCGGCGGCCTGGCTCGGCGGGGTGCGGTGGACGACCCTCGCCGCCGCCGGCCTCGTCGACGAGCGGACCGACCGGGCGCTCGCCCGGGCCGACCAGCTCTTCCCGTGCGACCCGCTGCCGTTCCCGTTCACCTGGTTCTGAGCGGCGCGCCGCGGCCGGTCAGGCCCAGCCGCTCGTCGCGCCCCGCACCATGCCGAACGGCCCGGCCGGCCACCGGAAGCAGTCCATCATCAGCTGGTCGACCTCCTCGGCCGACGCCACGCCCTCGGCGACGACCCGTCGGGCCTCGACGAGCATGGCGGCGTAGACGCGGTTGGCGACGAACCCCCACTCGGTGTCGACGTCGCGCACGACGACCGGGTGCTTGGCGCACGCGCGCGCGACGCCGCAGACGACCTCGACCGTCTCCGGCGCCGTGTCGGCGGTCCGGACGATCTCGGCGAACGCCATGACCGGGGCCGGCGACGCCCAGTGCCAGCCGACGACCCGCTCGGGCCGGTCGGTCACGGCGGCCAGCGCCGCGATCGGGTAGCCGGAGGTGTTCGAGGCCAGGATCGTCGCCGGCGGCGCGACCCGGTCGAGCTCCCGGAACACCGACACCTTCAGCCCCAGGCGCTCCGGCACCGCCTCGATGACCAGATCGGTCGTCGCCGCGTCGTCGAACGACGGCGAGAAGGTGAGGCGCCGCAACGCCGCGTCGGCCTGCTCGCGCGACAGCTTCTGGCGCTCCACCCCCCGTTCGAGCCCGTACCGGCCGGTCGTCACGTGCTCGCGGCCGCGGGCGAGCGCGTCGGGGTCGACGTCGTAGCAGACGGTCGGGTAGCCGGCGGTCGCGGTGACCTGGGCGATGCCGCTGCCCATGACCCCGGCGCCCAGGACGCCGATCCGAGGCGCGTCGGTCACGGCCGCTCCGGCTCGTCGAGATCGAGCTCGACGCGTGCGAGCCACAGACCGGGGGCGGCGAGCTCGGGCCCCGTCGGGACCATGGGTGGCGCCTCCCACAGGCGGTTCAGGCTCTCCGCTCCGGCGCGCTCGACGACGCCGGCGCAGAAGGCCGCACCGAGCTCGTAGTCCTCGCGCTCGAGCGTGAGGCCCAGCAGCTGCTCGACGAACCGGGTCGCCTCGCCCCGTTCGATGCGGTGGCGCGCGATCGCCTCGTGGACGCGCGCGAACGACGGCACCAGTTTGTCCCCTACCCGCCGGAGCACGTCGTCGGCGTAGCCCTCGAGCACGGCGTGGAAGATCCGCAGCGACTCGAGGAGCTGCTCCTGTCGGGGCGAGGTCATGGCGCCGAGCAGCTCCTCAGGCCGCTCGGCGAGGCTCTGGAGCGACTCGGGGTTCGCCGGGTCCAGGTCGCCCAGGCGCGCCCCGAGGACGGTCGGGTCCACCTCGTACGCGGAGACGTACTCGGTGGCGAGGCTCACGAGCCGCTCCCGCACCCACGGCACCGACCGGGTGGCGGCGTGCACCACCTCGTGCAGCGCCACGGTGAAGCGCAGGTCGGCCCGCTCGAGCGACCAGGCCTCCTCGAAGACGTCGAGGTTCGGCACGACGAAGCACAGCGAGGGCGCGTCCGACGCGGGGAGCGGGAGGTCGTACCGGCCCAGCGCGTGCTGGGCCAGGTAGCCGATCATCGATCCCGCCTGGACCCCGAGGAGCAGCGGGGCCAGCATCGGTAGGAGGGCGGCGAGCGGGTCCGCGCCCGGGCCGCCCGGGGCTCCGCCCGTCACCTCGCCCTCGCCGCCTCGGAAGGCCCGGCCCAACGTCGTGGCGAGGGCGTCGAGGACCGGGCGGAGCGCCTGGAGGTGGAGCTCGGCCCAGCCCTGCCGACCGGTGACGAGCGTGGAGGCGGTGAACGTGGCCGTGAGCCCGGTCTCGGCGACCACGTGGGTCTGCGCCGCCTGGGCGAGCTCCTCGAGGTTCGCGACCGCCGCCCCGTCGACGTCCCGCTCCGGCACGCCGTCGGTGGCCACGTGCCGGGCCACCTGCGCCGCGATCTCCCAGTTGACCGGCCCGCTCGACTGCAGCATGCGCAGGAGCTGGTTCAGCTCCAGGTTCCCGAACCCGAACGGCAGTGACGGCTCGTCGCCAGGTTGAGGACCGCCGGCCACGCGGCCAGTCTATGAACGTGATCTCGATTGCCGTCACGGGGGCTTCGGGGGTGGTCGGGCAGCGGCTCCTGCCGGTGCTGGCCGAGGACGCGTCGGTGCGACGACTCGTCGGGCTGGACGTCCGACCGCCGCGACGTCGCGCCGCCGGTCTCGAGTTCCACCTCGTCGACGTGGCGCGCTCGGAGCTCAAGCCGCTGCTCGAGGGCATCGACGTCCTCGTGCACCTCGCGACGGTCGTGGACCCGATCGCCGACGAGGCGCTGATGGCCCGGGTGAACGTCGACGGCACCCGGCGGGTGCTCGACGCCGCCGCCGCGGTCGGGGCCCGGAAGGTGGTCCGCGTCTCGAGCGCGGCCGTGTACGGCGCCTGGGCGAGCAACCCGGTGCCGCTCACCGAGGAGTCGCCCCTCCGCCCGAACCCCGGCTTCTCGCCGGCGGTGCTGGCGGCCGAGGTCGAGCGGCTGCTCGCCGAGTGGCGCGACGACCACCCCGGCGTGACGGTGACGACGCTGCGGAGCGCACCGGTGCTCGGCCCGGGGGCCGAGCGGCTGGCGTCGCGGCTGCTCCTCGGCCGACCGTCGCTGCGGGTCCGCGGCGCCGCGCCCCCGGTGCAGGCCGTCCACGTCGACGACCTCGTGAGCGCCCTGGCGCTCGTCGTGCTGGCCGACCACCCCGGCACCTTCAACGTGGCGTCGAACGGCTGGCTGGCCCGGGCCGAGGCGGAGGCGCTCCTGAACCCGCCCCGCCTGCCCTCGCTGTCGCCGACGGTGCTCGAGCGGGCGCTGCGGCTGACCTGGAACGTCGGGATCGGCGACGTGCCGCC
Source organism: Acidimicrobiia bacterium (assembly GCA_035948415.1). Taxonomy (NCBI): domain Bacteria; kingdom Bacillati; phylum Actinomycetota; class Acidimicrobiia; species Acidimicrobiia bacterium. Next base: position 61,927 of record DASZJD010000054.1, read on the forward strand.
GGGCGTCGTCCCCTACCTCATCCACCCCTGGGTGGTCGCCAACGACCGGCTCCGGGGCCTGGGGTGGCGGCCGCGCCACAGCAACGAGGAGGCGCTCGTCGACGGCCTCGACTCGCTCGCACCGACGCGGTCGCCGGTCCCGCTCGTCGCGCTCGGCGCCGGCGCGCTCGCCGGCGCCGGCGTCACGGCGTGGCTGCTGGGGCGGCGCTTCCGGCGAGGTGGGCGGCGCGCCAGTCGTCCCACTCGGGCGTGAAGTAGCGGACCCGCGTCTTCTTGTACTCCTTCACCGACCACAGCAGCGCGTAGTCCTCGACCCCGGTCTCGGCGCGGATCGCCGCGATCGTCGCCTCGCAGTCTCGCCCGTGCTTGCCGTGCACCATCGTGAACACCGAGTACGGCCAGTCGGGGTACGTCGGCCGCCGGTAGCAGTGGCTCACGAGCGCGAACCCGGCCATCTGGGGGCCGAGCTCCTCCAGCCGGTGCTCCGGCACCGCCCACACGCCCATGGCGTTGGCCTTGAAGCCGGCGGACCGGTGGTTCATCACCGCCGCGAAGCGCCGCATCAGCTTGCGGGCTCGGAACGAGCGGAGCAGCTCGAGCACGTCGTCCTCCGAGCAGCCGAGCTGCTCGCCTTGCGCCGCGAACGGGTGCTCGACGAGGGGCAGGTCCTCCTGCACGACGCGGATCGCCGCCACCTCGAGGTCGGAGAGGATGGGCGCCTCCATGTGGGGGCGGCGCTCAGGGCGCTCGTGCTCGGCCACGGTCGCCTTGGCGTCGGCGGCCGTCTTCCCGGTCATGTCGAGCTTGACGCCGATCTTGTAGAGCTGGAGCGTCGGCAGCTTGCGGGTGACGACGGCGCCCGAGTCGCGGTGGAGCACCTCGAGGTGCTCGTCGAGCGACTCGCCCGGCGGGACCGCGATCGTGTACCAGAGATTGAAGTTGTGGTTGCGCTTGTAGTTGTGGCTCACGCCCGGGTGCGCGCTGATCACCGCCGCCGCCTCGTCGACCCGTCCCGGGTCCATTCGGGCCGCGACGAGCGACGAGTCGTAGCCGAGGGCGCGCGTGTCGAAGATCGCCGAGAGCTGCCGCAGCACCCCGGCGGCCTTCACCGCCGCCACGCGGTCCCGGACCTCGGGCTCGCTCAGGCCGAGCCGGGCCCCGAGCGCGGCGTAGGGAGCCGGCTCCAGCGGGAAGTCCCACTGCACCGCGTTCAGCAGCTCGCGATCGCTGTCGGTGAGACCGGGCTCGCTCATCGGGTCCATCGTGGCGGGAGGCCCCCGACCCGGCAAATCATGCTGCGAGTCCGGCGAGGCTGGCGTTCCCGGCCGGGCGGCTGCCCAGCGACACCAGCCGGTTGAGGCGCCCGGGGCCGCGAACGGCGGTGATCGTGGTTGGGTCGCCGTTCGAGAGCTCCTCGACCGAGGCCACGAGGTCCCCGGCGTCGGTGACGTGCTCGGAGCCCACCGCGGTGACGACGTCGCCGGGGACGAGGCCTGCGCCCGCGGCCGGGCTGCCCGGCGTCACCGTCGTGACCCGGGCGCCGCCACCGGGCCGCTCGATCGCGTCGACGACGTCCACGCCGAGCCAGCCGTGGCGCACCTGGCCGCTGCCCTCGATCTGCCGGACCACCTGTCGGGCCAGGGTGACGGGCACCGCCTGACCGGGCAGCGCCGCCGAGTTGATCCCGACCACCGACCCGCCGCTGTCGACGAGGGCGCCGCCGTAGGGCGTGGTGCTCGTCATCCGGACGTCGGTCTCGAGGAGGCCGGGCAGCACGTCGCCGCCCGGCATCGTCGACACCTCGTGGAGCGCGCTCACGATGCCCTCGCCCGCCCATCGGTGCTCGCCGGTGCTCAGCCCGATCGCGATCACGGCGTCGCCGATCTGCAGCCCGTCGCTGTCCCCGAGCTTCGCCGCGGTCAGGTTGGCGCCGTCCACGGTCAAGAGGGTGAGGTCGGTCAGGGGGTCGGCGCCGAGCACGCGGGCCGAGCTCAGCCGGCCACCCGAGCTGCTGACCGTGATCACGGTCGCGGACCCGAGCAGCGAGGAGCTCGTGAGGACCCGGGTGCCGTCCACGGCGACACCCGACCCTTGGGTCTCGCCGGCGGTCCCGACGGCGCGGACCGAGACCACGCTCGGCCCGGCGGCGTTCACGATGTCGGGGACCGAGGACCCGGCCGGGACGGGGGGTGGCGCCGCGTGCGCGCGCCCGGTGCCGCGGCCGCCCCCGGCGAAGACGCCGACGCCGGCGAGGATCCCGACCACCACGGCGACGCTCAGGAGCGCGACGATCGCCGCGAAGCCCCAGTCGCGGCGCTTCGCGGTCGGTCCCCCGCGCCAGGCGGCGAGCGCCGCGCCGACCTCGCTCGGGTGAAACCAGACCCGATCGAGCGGATGCGGCGGCGGGCCCCCCGGCTCGTCCTCGTCGGGCTCCTCGACGGGCATGACGTGCCACTCTACCGACGAGGCTTTGCGTACCAACCGCGGCCGGGCGCGCGCGGCACGTCGGAGGCCGCGGCGCGCCCTTCACTACGATGACCGGCGTGCCGCAGCCGAGCGAGGGAGCAGATTGGATCGCGCTGACCCGTGAGGCGTTGTCGGGCGACGAGGCGACGGCCTGGGCCACGGTCCCGTCGACCGGCGCGGTCGTCACGTTCTGCGGGGTCGTGCGCGACCACGCCGAAGGCCGAGCCGGGGTCCTCGGCCTCTCCTACGAGGCCTACGAAGAGGCCGCGGCCCGGCGGCTGACGGAGGTTGCGGCCGAGACGCGGCGACGCTGGCCGGCGGTCGAACGGCTCGCGCTGCTGCATCGCGTCGGGGACCTCGAGCTCGGCGAGGTGTCGGTCGTCGTGGTGGCGTCGTCACCCCACCGGGCCGAGGCGTTCGACGCCGCGCGGTTCGCGATCGACACGTTGAAGGAGACGGTCCCGATCTGGAAGCGCGAGCGGTGGTCGGACGGCTCGGACTGGGGGACCGCCGCCCGCCCGATCCGCCCCGTGCGCGAGCTGGACCGCGCTTAGCCGTGTCCCGCGACCTTGCCATCGACCTCGGGACCGCCAACACGCTCGTCTACGCGCGCGGCCAGGGGATCATCCTCAACGAGCCGACCGTCATCGCGCTGAACAGCCGCACCCAAGACGTGCTCGCGATGGGCCACGAGGCCTGGCACATGATCGGCCGCACCCCGGGCCACATCGTGGCCGTCCGCCCCCTGCGGGGCGGGGCCATCACCGACTTCGAAATCACCCAGCGCCTGATCCGCTTGATCTTCGCCCGGGCCGGCATCACCCGGCTGCAGCGGGCCCGGGTGCTCGTCTGCGTGCCCTCGGCGATCACCCACGTCGAGCAGCGGGCGGTTCTCGAGGCCACCCGGCGCGCCGGCGCGGCCCAGACCTACCTGATCGAGCAGCCGATGGCCGCCGCGATCGGCGCCTCGATGCCGATCCACGAGCCGCTCGGGAACATGGTCGTCGACATCGGCGGCGGGACGAGCGAGATGGCGGTCATCTCGATGGGCGGGATCGTCGCGCTCGAGGCCGTCCGCATCGGCGGCTTCGACATCGACGCCGCCATCTCGAACCACCTGCGACGGGTGCACGGCGTCGCCGTCGGGGAGCGCACCGCCGAGGAGATCAAGATCGCCGTCGGCTCCGCGTTCCCGATCGACGACGAGTACAAGGCCGAGATCCGAGGCCGCGACCTCATGAGCGGGCTGCCGCGCACGGTCGTCCTCGAGCCCGAGGAGCTCCGCGAGGCCATCGACGAGCCGCTGGTCCGAATCACGAACGCCGCGAAGGCCGCCCTGGCCGAGACGCCCCCCGAGCTCGCCCAGGACCTCCTCGAGATGGGGATCCGCCTGGTGGGGGGCAGCGGGATGCTCCGAGGCTTCGACCAGCGCATCGAGCACGAGACCGGGGTGCGGGTCCGGCTGGCCGAGATGCCGCTCGAGACCGTCGTGCTCGGCGCCGGGCGCTGCCTGGAGTCCTTCGATCGCGTGCGCGAGATGTTCCTCGATCGGCCCCGGCCGTCGATGCAGCGCCGCGTCTACTGACCGCCCGCGCGCTCAGCCTCGAGGAGGTCCTCGGCCGCTTGGCGGACCTGCCAGTCGCGGTCGCCGAGGGCGCGCTCGAGCGCGGCGTCGACGCCCGGGCCGTCGAACGGCGCCAGGGCCAGCACGGCTCGTCGGCGCACGGTCGCGACGTCTCCGCACGCGGCCAGCACCGCGTCCAGCCCGCCCGGATCCGCGATAGCCCCGAGGGCCGCGACCGCGGCCTCGCGGGCCAGCGGGTCGGCGTGACCGGTCGTCACCGCCGTCAGGGCTCCGACCGTCTCGGAGCTCGAGTCCCCGAGCTCGCCGAGCGACCACGCCGCGGCCTCGACGACCGTCACGTCGGCGTCGGCGAGGAGCGTCACGAGGGGTGCCGTCGGCACGGAGCCGCGCCGCGCCAGGCCCGGCGCCAGCTCCGCGGCTCGGCGGCGCACCCCGGCGTCCCCGTCACGGGTGGCGCCCCGCCACGCTCGGAGCGCCCGCCCCGGTGCCGCCGCGCGGGACAAGGCGCCGAGGGCGACCGACCGCACCTGGGCGTCGGGGTCGCCGGCGACGGCCTCGCTGAGTGCCGCCGCCGCGCCCCGTGGCAGCCGGCCGCGGTGGCCGAGGGCCGCAAGCGCCGACGCCCGGGCGAGTGCGTCGGACGGACCAGCGCATGACACTCGGGTGACGGTAACGAGCTCGGATCAGCGGGTGCCGACGATGCGAGGCCGGGCCCGGCTCAGCCGCCCGAGCTCGGGACGAGCGAGACGAGCAGGTTGATCGTCAACGCGATGAGCAGCGCGGCCCCGAACCCGATGGCGACCACAAGCGCGATCCATCGCACGAGCGCCGAGCTGGTCCGGAACAGACGCACCTGGCGGACGTGTCGGACCGCCTTGATCGAGCGCTTCGAGACCGCGAGGAAGCGCTTCGAGAACTCGAGGAAGCCGACGTAGAGGTCGACCGGCGGCTGGCCGGCCGGCTCCGCCGGCTCCACGACGGGCCGAGCGGGCTCGGCGAGCGGCTGCTTCGGTGGCGGCGGCGCGGGCCGCCCGCCGGCATCGGGACCGCGGGTGGCAGGCTGGGAGTCGTCCACCCCCCCAGTATCGCTACCGCGCGAGGAACGGGGAAGCCGTGTCCAGCCCGTCGGAGCCCCCGGCCGAGCCGGCGCCGACGCGGCGTCGCCGGCGCCGGGTCCTTCCGCTCGTCGCTTCCCTGCTCGGGGGCCTCCTCGCCGCCGCCGCGGTCGCGGCCGCCGTCATCCACGTCCCGTACGTGATCGAGTCGCCCGGATCCGCCACCCCGGTCGACACCCGGGTGGTCTCGGTCGCCGGGGTCCCGACCTTCCGCCACGCCGGGCGGGTCTTCTATCTGACGGTGCGGGTCTCGACGAGCGACCCGAACCTCTACCGCTACCTCTTCGCCAGCCTCAGCAGCAGCGACAGCGTCGTGGGGAAGAAGGACGTCCTCGGCTGCGCCTCCTACGCCGCCGACGCCCGGCTCAACACCCTCCTGATGCGCGATTCCCAGGACGCGGCGACCGAGGTGGCCCTCCGCCGCCTCGGATACCGGGTGACCCACGCCGGCGACGAAGCGCTGATCATCGACCTGGCCTGCGGCGGACCGTCCGATCATCGGCTCCAGGTGGGCGACGTCGTCACCGCCGTCGACGGGCGGCCGGTCAGCAGCGCCGGCGACGTGCAGCGCGCGGTGAAGGCGCGACCCGCCCACGCCGTGGTGGCCGTCACGGTCCGGCGCGGCGACCAGACGGTCACCGTGTCGGTCCGGTCGGGTCGAGCCGGGTCGACCGCGTTCCTCGGCATCGTCACCCAGACCCTCAGCATGTGGCGGTTCCCGATCGACGTGAAGATCGACACCCAGCAAGTCGGCGGACCGTCCGCCGGGCTGGCGTTCACGCTCGCCCTCATCAACGACCTGTCATCCGGGGACGTGACGGGCGGCCGGCGCGTCGCCGCGACCGGCGCCATCTTCGCCGACGGCACGGTCGGACCGGTGGGCGGGATCACCCAGAAGGTGATCACCGCCAAGCGCGACCACGCCACCGCGCTCCTCGTGCCCTCGGCCGAGGCGAAGGACGCTCGCGCGCAAGCGGGCGGGCTGCAGATCGTCCCCGTCCGCACCATCGACGAGGCGCTCACGGCCCTCCGCCGGCTCGGCGGCGCCGACGTCACTGCGGGGTCACCGTTGGGTCCGTCGGCGGCCCAATAGCATCGGCGCGGTGGCAGGGTCCACGACCTCCGCCGACGAGCCGGTCCCGCCCGAGCCGGAGCCGCGAGCCGACATCGCCCCGCCACCCGACGCGCCCGAGCGCAGCGAGGACGGACGCACGGCCGCGCTGCTGCGTGAGGCCGAGGCGGCGGCGGCCGCGCGCGGGCGGGCGATGGTCAGCGAGGCGCGCGCGGTCCGCAAGCGCATGCTCGACGACGTCGAGCGGCGGCGTTCGGATCTGCTCGCGGAGCTCTCGCGAGTCCGGACCGCGGTCGACGAGCTCGCCGAAGCCCTCACGTCGTCGAGGGCGCTCGAGCCCGACGTCGAGACGCCGCCGATCCCCGACGACGGCGCCGCCGTCGACCAGCCGCGAGCCGACGACGCGTTCGCTCGCCTCCGAGAGCACGACGACGACGTCGAGGCCGCGACACCATCGCCCCCGGCCCCGGCCCCGGCCGCGCCCGAGCCCGAGCCGGTGCCAGCCGAGCCGCCCCCCGCCCCGACGCCGCCCCCCGCCCCGACCCGGGAGCCGACGCCGCCGAGCCGGGACGACGCCACCCGGCGGCGGCGCGACGAGGTGCTCGCCCCGCTCACGGTCTCGGTGCTGCGGCAGGCGAAGCGGCTGCTGCAGGACGAGCACAACGAGCTCCTCGACGTCATCCGGCGCGTCCGGGGGCGTCCAGAGCCGACGCGGCTGCTGCCGGACCGCGAACGGCAGCACACCGCCTGGACGGCGGTCCTCGCGCCGACGATCGACGAGGCCTACACGGTCGGCCGCGCCCTGACCGGGCGGCGTCGACGCCCGACCGCGGCGCCGAGCCGGCTCGTCGCCGAGCTCGCGGCCGGGCTCATCACCCCCCTGCGCGAGCGCTTGATGGCGACGATCGACGCCGTACTCGCTGACGGCCCGTACCGGGAGCCGGCCGAGCTGCAAGCCGCGCTGGCCCCCTCCATCAGCGCGCGCTACCGAGAGTGGCGCGCCCGCGATCTCGAGGGGCTGCTCGGTGACCTGCTCGCCGCCGCGTACACGCGTGGCGTGTTCGACGCCACGCCGTCGGGCACGACGTTGCGCTGGGTGCCGGCCGAGGTCGGTCAATGCCCGGACGCTGACGACAACGCGCTCGAGCCGACCGTGAAGGGCCAGTGCTTCCCGACCGGGCAGCCGTACCCGCCGGCCCACCCCGGCTGTCGCTGCCTTGTCGTGCCGAGCGACGGGGGAGGCGCGCACCCCGCCGGTTAGGCTCCCCCGCGATGCGGGTCCCGACCACGGAGCGGCGCTCGTTCCGCCTGCGCGCATGGATCATCGCCCTGGTCGTGATCCTGGTCATCCTGCTGTTCAGCCTGCGCGGGCTGGCCGGCTTCTACACCGACTACCTGTGGTTCCACTCGGTCGGCCAGGGCGGGACCTGGGGCCGGCTCCTCGCCGCCAAGGTCGTTCCCGCCGTGGTGTTCACGGCCATCTTCTTCGTGATCATGCTGGCCAGCCTGCTGATCGCGGACCGGCTGGCCCCGAAGGTCCGGGCGATGGGGCCGGCCAGCCCCGAGGACGAGCTCGTCAACCGGTACCAGCAGGTCACGGCCCGGTACCAGGGCCGGATCCGGGTCGGCGTGGCGGCGTTCTTCGCCCTCATCGCCGGGATCGGCGTGTCGTCGCAGTGGCGGAACTGGATCCTCTTCACCCACCGCGTCGACTTCGGGGTCCGGGACCCCCAGTTCCACCGCGACGTCGGCTTCTACGTGTTCCAGCTGCCGTTCATCCACTTCATCCTCGACTGGCTGTTCGCGGGTCTCGTCATCGTCCTGCTCGTGACCGCGGTCGCCCACTACCTGAACGGCGGTATCCGGTTCCAGAGCCCGCTGCAGCGCGTGACGCCCCAGGTGAAGGTGCACCTCTCGGTGATCCTCGCCGTTATGGCGCTCGTGAAGACGGGCCAGTACTACTTCTCGCGCTTCGGGCTCACGCTCTCGTCCCGCGGCGTCGTGGACGGCGCCGGCTACACCGACGTGAAGGCGCAGCTCCCGGCCTACAACCTCCTGATCTTCATCTCGATCGTCGCCGCCGGCCTCTTCCTCTGGAACATCTTTCGGCGGGGCTGGGTGCTCCCCGTGATCGCGGTCGGGCTCTGGGGGTTCGTCTCGATCGTGGTCGGCACGATCTACCCGGCGGCCATCCAGAACTTCAAGGTCAAGCCGAACGAGCTGGCCCAGGAGCGTCCGTACATCGGGCGCAACATCGGCGCCACCCGAGCCGCCTTCAACCTGCAGGACGTCGGCGTGCAGAGCTTCAGCTACACGCCGAACCTGGATCCCACCGTCGTTGACACCAACCGCCCCACGATCGACAACGCGCGCCTCTGGGACCCGGCGGTCATCCGCTCGACCTACCAGACCCTCCAGGGCCTGCAGCCCTACTACACCATCAACAACGTCAACATCGACCGGTACAACATCAACGGGCAGGAGACCCAGGTCCTGATCGGGGCCCGGGACCTGAACAGCAGCAGCCTGCCGAGCCAGTCCTGGGTGAACGAGCACCTCGTGTACACGCATGGCTACGCCGCGATCGTGTCGCCGACCAACCAGGCCGCGCAGAGCGGGGACCCGGTGTTCCTCCTCCGCGACATCCCACCGAACTCGCAGGGGATCCCGCTCACGGACCACGGCGCGCAGGTGTACTTCGGGCAGAACCTCAGCGGCTACACGATCGTCGACGCCAAGCAGGACGAGTTCAACTACGCCCGGGCCAACAACACGAACGCCATGACGCGTTACTCCGGGAAGGACGGCATCCGCCTCTCGAACATCTTCAAGCGGGCCGCCTTCGCGCTGCGCTTCGGGGACCTGAACCCCCTGATCTCGGGGCAGGTGACCGGCGGCTCGAAGCTGCTCATGATCCGCGACATCACGAGCCGGGTCCAGAAGCTGGCCCCGTTCCTCCACTTCGACTCGGACCCGTACCCCGTCGTCCTGAACGGCCACATCACCTGGGTCATCGACACCTACACGACGACCGACCAGTACCCGTACGCGCAGGTCTCCAACGGCGAGGGCGGGCTCTCGGGGAGCACGAACTACGTCCGCAACTCCGTGAAGACGACCGTCGACGCCTACGACGGGACGGTGCACTTCTACGTGGTCGACAACAAGGACCCCGTCGTCAGGGCCTACCGGCAGGCGTTCCCGGGGCTGTTCACCGACGGCTCGAAGATGTCGTCGACCCTCCGGGACCACCTCCGGTACCCGGAGAACCTGTTCCAGCTCCAGTCCAGCGTGTACTCGAAGTACCACGTGACGAACACGAGCTCCTTCTACGCCGGCACCGAGCGGTGGCTGCTGTCCCCCGACCCGAACGCCGTGCTCGGCTCGACCGTGACCGCGACGACGGCCCGCGGGACCCAGCGGGCGCCGGAGATCACGGCGACGACGCCGCGGCAGGAGCCCTACTACCTCTATATCCGGTTGCCGGGGGACACCCGCGAGAACTTCCTGATCCTGCAGCCCTTCGTGCCGGTCTCGCAGAACAACCAGCAGACCCGGCTGGTCTCGTTCATGACCGCCAAGTCAGACCCCGGGAGCTACGGGAAGCTGCAGGCGTTCGTGATGCCGCAGGGCGCCAACGTCTTCGGGCCGGTGCAGGTGGCGAACAACATCCAGAGCGACACCAACCTCTCGCGCGAGTTCACGCTCCTCAGCCAGGGCGGCTCGGCGATCGTCAAGGGCAACATCCAGATCATCCCGGTCGGCAACTCGCTCGTCTACGTCCAGCCGGTCTTCGTGCAGCAGTCGGGGCAGGGGTACCCGCAGTTCCGGTTCGTGGTCGTCTTCACCCAGGGCAAGAACCCGGTCTTCGAGAGCACGGTCAACGCCGCGCTCAACGACCTCTTCAACGGGATCACGCCCACGTCCCCGGCCACGCCCTCGACCCCGACCACGCCGACGCCGAACGCCACCGTGCAGCAGCTGCTGAACGCCGCCGCCCAGGAGTTCGCCAGCGCCGACGCCGCGCTGAAGAGCGGCGACCTGGCCGGCTACCAGAGCCACATCGCCACGGCCCAGCGGGACGTCGCCCAGGCCAACCAGGCCCTCTCGCGCTGACCCGGGCCCGGGGCCCGGCCCCCCTTGGGGCCGAGAGCTGCGGGATTCCGGGGCCGAGGGAAGGGCAAAGGGCCCAGGATTGTTTGGGGCCGGGGGGATTGTTACTATCGGCGTAGTGGAAATTCGGCGCCGGCGCCTCACCGGCGCTGAACGCCCCCAACGATGGGAGCCCGTCGGATGGCCGTACGCGGCATCGATCTCGGGAAGTACCAGCTCGGCTGGGCCGACAGCACGGACGGCTACGTCTTCACGCCGAAGAAGGGCCTGAACGAGGACATCGTCCGGGAGATCTCGTTCCAGAAGTCGGAGCCGGAGTGGATGACGAAGTTCCGGCTCAACGCGCTGAAGCGCTTCGAGCGCAAGCCGATGCTGGCCTGGTTCGCCCAGAACATGCCGAGCATGGACTTCGACGACATCTACTACTACCTGAAGCCCACCGAGGGGCAGGTGTCCGAGTGGGACATGCTCCCGGAGGAGATGAAGGCGACGTACGAGAAGCTGGGGATCCCCGAGGCGGAGCGGAAGTTCCTCGCCGGGGTCACGGCGCAGTACGACAGCGAGGCGGTGTACCACCGCAACCGCGAGGAGCTGGCGCGCATCGGGGTCCTGTTCACCGACATGGACACCGCCGTGCGCGAGTACCCCGAGATCGTGCAGCGCTACCTCGGGACCGTCATCCCCCCGGGCGACAACAAGTTCGCGGCCCTCAACTCCTCGGTGTGGAGCGGCGGCAGCTTCGTGTACGTCCCCGCCGGCGTGCACGTCGAGATGCCGCTCCAGGCGTACTTCCGGATCAACGCTGAGAACGCGGGGCAGTTCGAGCGGACGATGATCATCGCCGAGGAAGGCGCGTCGGTTCACTACGTCGAGGGGTGCTCGGCGCCGATCTACACGAGCGACTCGCTGCACTCCGCGGTCGTCGAGCTGATCGCCAAGCCCGGCGCGCGCATCCGCTATACGACGATCCAGAACTGGTCGCCGAACGTCTACAACCTCGTCACGAAGCGGGCTCGGGCCGAGGCCGAATCCACGGTCGAGTGGATCGACGGCAACCTGGGCTCGAAGCTCACGATGAAGTACCCCGCCGTCGTCATGGTGGGGCCGAAGGCGCACGGCGAGGTGCTCTCGGTCGCCTACGCGGGTCCGGGCCAGCACCAGGACGCGGGGGCCAAGATGACCCACGCGGCGCCGGAGACGACGTCGATCATCGAGTCGAAGTCCATCTCGAAGGACGGTGGTCGCACGACCTACCGCGGCCTCGTGAAGGTCGACGAGGGTGCGCACCACGTGAAGAGCCACGTCCGGTGCGACGCCCTGATCCTCGACGAGAACAGCCGGTCGGACACCTACCCGACGATGGAGATCGGGGAGAAGGACGCCCGCATCGGCCACGAGGCGACCGTGTCGAAGGTCGGCGACGACCAGCTCTTCTACCTGATGAGCCGAGGGCTGACCGAGCAGCAGGCGACCGCGATGGTGGTGAACGGCTTCATCGAGCCGGTGACGAAGACGCTGCCGATGGAGTACGCGGTCGAGCTGACCCGGCTGATCGAGCTCAACATGGAAGGCGCCGTCGGGTAGTGCCCGGGTTCACGCCCGACACGGCCCGGGCGCTTGAAGGTCACGACTGGTTGGTGAGCCGGCGGGTCGCGGCGGCCGAGCGCCTGGCCGACGTGGCGTGGCCGTCGGCAGCGGACGAGATCTGGCGCTACTCGCGGATCGACGAGTTCGACCTCGACCGGTTCCAGCCCCGCGGCGTCGCGGCGCGGTCGCTCGACGTCCCGCTGCTCGACGCCGGGCTGGCGAGCAAGGGCGTCGTGGTCGGCGACCTGCGCGACGTCGACGACGCCGAGGCTGCGGACTGGTTCGGGACCTGCTCCGACGCCTCGCCCGACGCGTTCACGACCCTGCACGACGCCTTCGTGGTCGGCGGGGCCTACGCGCGGATCCCGGCCGGTGTCGTCGTCGACGAGCCCCTCTTCTTCGAGCACCGGTCCGGCGGCGACGGGCTCGCGAGCTTCCCGCATACGCTCGTCATCGTCGGCGAGGGCGCGGAGGTGACGGTCGTGGACCGGTTCGCGGCCCACGGCGAGCCGCACCTCTGCGACATGGTCATCGAGCTCATCGTCGGCGACGGGGCCCGGGTGCGCTACGTGTCGGTCCAGGAGCACGGCCCCGCCACGTGGCAGGTCGGCCTCCAGCGGGCCCACGTCAGCCGGGACGCCTCGCTGCGATCGTCGGCGGTGGCGCTCGGCGGGGACTACGCCCGGATGCGGACCGAGTCGCTGATCACCGGTCAGGGCGGCGAGAGCGACCTCGTCGCGGTGTACTTCGGTGACGGCGGCCAGGTCCTCGACTTCCGGACCCTGCAGGACCACGCCGCCCCCCACAGCCGCAGCGACCTGCTCTTCAAGGGCGCGGTGGAGGACCAGGCCCGGTCCGTCTACTCGGGGCTGGTGCGGCTGCGGGCCGAGGCCCAGCACTCGAGCGCGTACCAGACCAACCGGAACCTCGTGCTCACCGAGGGCGCCAGCGCCGAGTCGATCCCCAACCTCGAGATCGAGGCCAACGACGTGCGGTGCTCGCACGCCAGCGCGGTCGGGCCCATCGACGACGACCAGCGCTACTACCTCGAGACGCGCGGCATCCCGCCCGAGGACGCCGAGCAGCTCATCGTCCTCGGGTTCTTCGACGACGTCCTCGCCCGGCTGCCGGTCCCGACGCTGGCGAAGGCGCTGCGGCGCACCGTCGAGCGCAAGGTCGGGAAGCTCCGTGGCTGAGGTGCGGGCGTGCGCCGTCACCGACGTCAAGCCGGGCACCGCCCACCGCGTCGACGTCGACGGCCACTGCGTCGCCGTCGTGCGCCTCCCCGCCCTGACGCCGGGCGCGCCCGACGACTGGTACGCGATCGACGACACCTGCTCCCACGCCGACTACTCGCTCAGCGAGGGGGACGTGTGGGAGGAGGAGCGGGAGATCGAGTGCCCGAAGCACGGCTCGACCTTCTCGCTCCTGACCGGCGAGCCGCAGACGCTGCCGGCGACGAAGCCGGTCCCCGTGTACGGCGTGCGCGTCGACGGGGACGACGTCTATTTGGAGCTGCCGTGACGAGCCGCCTCGTCGTCGCGGGGTTGCGGGCGTCGGTCGACGGCGTCGAGGTGCTCCGCGGCGTGGACCTCGAGGTCGCCGCCGGTGAGGTCCACGCGCTCATGGGCCCGAACGGGTCGGGGAAGTCCACGCTCGCGCACGTGCTGATGGGACGACCCGACTACGAGGTCACCGCCGGGTCGGTCGCCCTCGACGGCACCGAGCTGCTGGGCCTGCCGACGTGGCGACGAGCCGAGCTCGGCCTCTTCCTCGCCATGCAGTACCCGGTGGCGGTGCCCGGCGTGCCCGTCGGCGCCCTGCTCGGCGCCGCGGTCCAAGCCCGAGGCCAAGACTCGCGGCCGGTGGAGGCGGCGGTCCGGCGGGAAGCGACCCGCCTCGCCGTGCCCGACGAGTTCCTCGAGCGCGGCGTGAACGACGAGTTCTCGGGCGGGGAGCAGAAGCGCATGGAGACGCTGCAGCTGGCCGTGCTGCGACCGCGGATCGCGATCCTCGACGAGCTGGATTCCGGCCTCGACGTGGATGCCCTGTCCGACCTCGCCCGTCGGGTCGCCGGGCTGACGCGCGAGGCCCAGGTCGGGGTGCTGGCGATCACGCACTACGCCCGGCTGCTCCAGGTGCTGCGGCCGGACCGGGTTCACGTGCTCCTGGCCGGCCGGGTGGTGACGAGCGGCGGACCGGAGCTGGCCGACCGGCTCGAGGCGGTCGGCTACGAGGGTCTGGCCGCCGAGCTCGGCGTCGACGAGCTGGCGATCGGGGCGCCGGAGCCGGTCGACCCCTTCGCCGAGCCCGGGTTCTGAGCGCGGCGGCGCCACGTCGCTCAGCGGGGGACGGAGACCGTGACGACCTCGACGCGGGCGCCGCGGGCGGCGCGCGACGGCTCGGGCTGCCCGTGGGTCGGGGCGGTGCAGCAGAACAGCGTGTGTCCGTCGTCGCCGCCGAGCGCGCACGCGATGGCGTGGCGACCGGGGACCTCGACCACGTCGGTGACCTCGCCGCCCTCGAGGACCCGCACGAAGCGGTCGCCGACGGGGGACGCGATCCACACGCCGTCCTCGGCGTCGATGCAGATGCCGTCCGGGTAGTCGGGGAGCTCGGCCCACACCCGCGGGTTCGACAGCCCGCCGTCGGCCCCGAGGTCGAAGGCGACGAGGTCCTTGCCCGTGCTCTCGGCGACGACGAGGGTGCCGCCGTCGGCGGTGACGACCAGCCCGTTCGCCATCCGGAGCCCGCCGCTCGCCGCCGTGACCGTCCCGTCCGGGTCGACGCGCAGCAGCGGCGAGGTCCGGTAGGGCGCGCCCCCGTGGAAGTCGAAGCCGAACTGGCTGACGAAGGCGTGCCCGCGCCGGTCGACGACCAGGTCGTTGATCTCGTGCGGCGCGAGGGCGGAGCAGTCGGCCGCGGTCGCGATCGCACCTGACGGCTGCACCGCCAGGACCTGGCGGTCACGCATCGAGACCACCAGCAGCGTGCCGTCGGGCCGCCATCCGAGCCCGGACGGGTCGCCGGGCACCCGGGCCACGACCTCGGCCGCGCCGTCGAGGGTGACGCGCAGCACCTCCTGGGCGTGCATGTCGGAGACCCAGAGGGCGCCGTCGTGCCAGCGAGGGCCCTCGAGGAACGCCCGCCCGTCGAGCAGCGTCGTCGGCTCGGTCACCGACTCGACGTCCCCGAGACCGACGGCCCCGCGCTCGGCGACCGGTGAACCGGGTGGGATGCGTCGCGGTGCCGCAGCAGGGCGCCCGCGAGCACGACGCCGCCGACGAACACGCACGCCACGCCCAGGCTCACCGCCACACGACGAGGCAGGATCCGGCGCAGCACGGCGTCGGCATCGTACCGGCGGCGCGTCGCGCGCGCCCCGGCCGATGCCGGCCTCCGGCGCGGACATTATGGTGAGCGCACCGACAGGAAGGCGCGTCGCGTGCGGTTCTTCTCGTTCCACCTCATGCCGTACCAAGGTCTCGACCCCGCCTACGAGGGCCCGGCGTGGGTCACGTGCCCGAACTCCTTGTTCGACCCGGAGAACGGCGGCCGGCTGTACAACCGCTACCTCGACGAGCTCCTGTACGCCGAGGAGCTCGGCTTCGACGGCGTCTGCGTGAACGAGCACCACCAGAACGCCTACGGCTTGATGCCGTCGCCCAACCTCATGGCCGCGATCCTGGCCCGACTCACCACGCGGATGAAGGTGGCGGTGGTCGGCAACGCCCTGCCGCTCTACGACCCGCCGACCCGCGTCGCCGAGGAGTTCGCCATGATCGACTGCATCAGCGGCGGTCGGCTCATCGCGGGCATGGTCGTCGGCGGCGGCCCCGAGTACTACTCGTTCTCGGTGAACCCGGCCTACGCCCGGGAGCGCTTCCAGGAGGCCCACGACCTGATCCTGAAGGCGTGGACGACGCCCGGCCCGTTCGAGTGGATCGGCAAGCACTTCCGGATCCGGTACGTCAACCCGTGGCCACGCCCGATCCAGCAGCCCCACCCCGAGATCTGGATCCCGGGGGCCGGGTCGGTCGAGACGATGGAGTTCGTCGCCCGTCGCCGCTACGCGTACATGGGCATCCCCTACTTCCACCTCGACGTGTTCAAGCGCACGTTCCAGATGTTCCGCGACGCCTGCGCCGCCGAGGGCTACGAGGCCGACCCGCTCCAGGCCGGCTGGCTCGTCCCCATCTACGTGGCCGAGTCCGACGCCCAGGCCCGCCGCGAGTACGAGGAGCACCTCTGGTACTTCGTGCGGCGCCTCCTCCCGGGCATCACCATCCAGCCGCCCGGGTACACGTCGGCGCGCTCGCTCGCCAACATCTTGAAGGGCGCGGGCACGTTCATGCTGAACGTCACCGACTGGGACGAGATCGTGGAGGGCCGGTACGCGATCGTCGGGTCACCCGAGACCGTCACGGAGCAGCTCGTCGAGTCCCTGTCGGCGCTCGGGACCGGCAACCTGCTCGGCCTGTTCCAGCTCGGGAGCCTCCCCGGCGACCTGACCCGGCGGAACCTCGAGCTCTTCGCCCGCGACGTGAAGCCGGCGCTCGAGCGCGAGTTCCCGCCCGGCGCGCCGGTCTACCGACGGGCGGCGGCGGCGGCGTGATGGCCCCGCTGCGCGAGGAGTTCGTCGCGGCGCCGCTCGGCAAGATCCAGGTGTTCCGCGGCGGCAGCGGACCGCCGCTCGTCTACCTCCACTCCACCGGCGGCGAGGCCCAGGGCCTGCCCCTGCTCGAGGACCTGTCCGAGCGGTTCGAGGTCGTCGCCCCGATCTTCCCCGGGTTCGGCGAGTCGGAGGGGATCGAGGAGATCGACGGGATGGACGACGCCGTCTTCCACCTCCTGGACCTGTGGGAGCTCTTGGGGCTGCGGTCCCCGAACGTGCTCGGCAGCTCGATCGGCGGCTGGATGGCCCTCGAGCTCGCCGTGCGCTACCCGGAGCGGGTGAGCCGGCTCGTGGTCGTGAACCCGGTCGGCCTGTACCTGCCCGAGGCCCCGGTCGCCGAGCTCTTCGGGCGCTCGCCGGGCGAGCTGGCGGCCATGCTGTTCGTCGACCAGTCGCACCCGGTCGCGGCGGCGATGCACCAGATGGAGGAGTTCACCGGGGACGTCGGCAAGCGGGTCGAGATCCCGATCGAGCTCGTCCTCCCGATCTGGAAGGCCCTCGGCGCGACCGCGCGCCTGGGCTGGGACCCCTACCTCCACGACCCGAAGCTCCGAGGTCGGCTGCGCCGGATCACCGCCCCGACCCTCGTCGTCGCCGGGGCGCACGACGGCCTCGTCCCGCTCGCCCACGCCGAGACGCTCGCCCGCGAGATCCCCGACGCCCGGCTGGCGGTGGTGGAGGGGGCCGCCCACTGGCTCGTCGTCGAGCGGCCCGACGAGCTCGCCGCCCTGACCCGCGACTTCCTCGCCTGAAGCCGCGCCGGCCCGGGCGCTACGCCTGGATGACGACCGGCGTCCCGAGCGGGACGAGCCGGGCGATCTGGACGGCCACCGGGCTCGGGACGCGCACGCACCCGTTCGAGAGGTCCTGACCGACCTGGTTCGGGTACGGCGTCCCGTGCACCGCGATCTGCGGCGGGCCGCCGTCGAAGCTGCCGAGCACGTTCGAGTACCCGGACAAGCCGATCGCGAAGGCGCCGTACGGTCCGTTCGGCTGCGCGGTCAGGTCGACGGGGTCGGTCACGTAGAAGACGCCCGTCGGCGTCGGGGTCTTCGGGGTGCCGATGACCGTGGCGGAGTCGACGACCGGCGTGCCGGCCTTCCGCAGCCACAGGTGGTGCTGGCTCAACGAGATCTGGATCGCGTAGTCGGTGGTGCTCGTCGTCACGTCGCTGGCGCGGACCCAGCCCTCGCTGTCGTTCGGCTGGAGCGGCAGCAGCACCTGGAGCCAGCCGATCTGGACCTTGCTGGCCAGCAGCGTGCGCGGCAGGAGGTAGTCGGTCTTCGCGGACAGGGTCTGGACCACCTTGCCGTTCGGCTGGTCGTAGACCGGCAGCGAGGAGACCCGCGTGGTGGCGATCAGCGCCAGCGGGGACGCGCTGGCGGTGGTGGTCGTCGTCGGTGGCGCCAGCCGCACGCGGTGCGCGGCCTTGGCCGCGCCGCCGCCCGAGGCGAGCACCGCACCCGCGGCGGCGCCGGCGAGGAGCACCAGCGCGCCGACCCCGGCGAGGGCCCGGCGCCGCCGTCGGCGGGCGTGACGGCGGCGGGCGCGCCGCGCCCAGGTCCGGCTCGCAGCGGCGCCGTCGATGTCGCCGGTGGCGGTGGGTTCCGACGGGTCGTCGACGGCCGGTGCCGCGCCCGCATCGACCACGGCTTCGGTCGCGTCGTCGGGGGCCTCGGGTGCGGCCGCCGGCGGGGTGATCCGATCGCGGGCGCCGGGTCGTCGGGCGAGGATCCGCGGTCGTCGCACGCGCGGCTCCGCCGCCGCGGGCGGCTCGTTGTCCGGCGTCGCGCCGGTCGCGCCGATCGATCGGGGGCCCGGCCGCGGGCGCCGTTGCGACGGGCGCAGCCACCCGTCCGGGTCGCGCGCCGAGTCGCCGGTCGGGTTCGGTTCCTCGGGATGCTCCGGCGGCTCCGCCATCGCTGGGAAGCCTAGGCAGCGTCCGGCGTTGCGGGCAGGCCGGGCCTGGTCGTCAGTTGGCCGACGGGGCTGGCGCGTCAGCGGCGAGGAGCATGAGTCGCAGGTCGAGAAGCAAGTCGGTGACCTCGGAGGCGGCGATGAGGTCGCGGCCCCGATAACTCTCGATGGCGTCGTCGATCAGGGCCGTGAACTGGTCCCTGAGCTCCTGGTCCTCCATCTCACCTCCCGCGGTTGCTGACGGGAGCAACCTAGCGCCCGCTCGTTTCATGCCCGTGACACCCCGATGAACGCTGTGACCGGCGCCACCCCCGCGGTTCCGGGGCCGCGTGGACCGGAATGTCCGAATCGGCGGCCGACCCCGGGCCTAGCGGCCCATGCCGCGGAGCCGGGCCTCGAGCCTCGTGATCCGTCGCTCCAGCCGGTCGATGGTGTCCCCGAGGGCCATGCACGTCTCCCACAGGGAGTGGACCTCGACCGCCAGGGTGTCGTGGACGCGGTGGTGGGACGCCTTCGTCGTTCCTCGGGCCGGCTCGGAGAGGCCGGCCTCCCGCAACCGCTCGTTCCGGTGGCGGCGGATCTGGATGGGGAACGGGGTCGGCATCGGCTGCTCCGGGGGTCGCGCGGCTCCCAGGCGGCGGCACAGGCCCTGTGCACCCAGGATGCAACGGGCGCCAGGATGGCAGGAACGCGGCACCCGGTGGGGGGCACGGCGCGGCCAGGTCCGGGTCCGTGAGCCGCGGCCGCCTCAGGCGGGGGCGGTCGCGGCCTCGTCGAGGCCCTGCTCGAGGGTGTTCCAGGCCAGGGTGGCGCACTTGATGCGGACGGGGAACTTCACGACCCCCTGGAGCGCCTCGAGGTCGCCGAGCCGGACGCCCTCGAGCGCGGGCTCGTCGCCGTCGCCGTCGCCCTCCAGCTTGGACTCGTGGATCGACATCAGGGCCTTGAAGGCGCGGATGAGGTGTCGGGCGTCGTCGATCGGCTGGCCGCGCACGGCGGCGCTCATCATCGACGTCGACGCCTGGCTGATCGAGCAGCCCTGCCCGCCGGTCCGCACGTCGCGCACCACGCCGTCGTCGACGTCGAGGTAGAGCACGACCTCGTCCCCGCACAGCGGGTTGAAGCCCTCCACCTTGCGGGCCGGCGGCACCGGGAGCTCGCCCCGGTTCCGCGGCGCGCGGTAGTGGTCGAGGATGATCTCCCGGTACAGGTCTTCGAGGCCGGCCATGTCCGAAGCTCCTAGATCGCGAAGAAGCGTTCGGCCGCGGCGAGCGCGTCGACGAGGACGTCGACGTCGGCCTCGTCGTTGTACACGTAGAACGACGCCCGCGTCGTGGCGGGGACGCCGAGGACGCGCATGAGCGGCTTCGCGCAGTGGTGGCCGGCCCGGACGCAGACCCCGTGCTCGTCGACGACCTGCGAGATGTCGTGGGCGTGGATGCCTTCGAACAGGAACGAGATCGTGGCCCCGCGCTGCTCGACGTCGCGCGGCCCGTAGATGGCCAGGCGGTCACCGAAGCGGTCCTCGAGGGCCCGGAGGGCGTAGCGCGTGAGCGCGACCTCGTGCTCGGCGACGGCCTCCATCCCGATGCCCTCGAGGTAGTCGATGGCGGCGCCGAGCCCGACGGCCTCGGCGATCGGCATCGTGCCGGCCTCGAACTTCCACGGGACCTCGTTCGGGGTGAACCCGTCCTTGCGCACGTCGCTGATCATCTCGCCGCCCCCGAGGAACGGCGGCATGGCGTCGAGCAGCTCGGCGCGGGCCCACAAGGCGCCGATCGCGGTCGGCCCGAGCATCTTGTGCCCGGTGATGCCGACGAAGTCCGCGCCCCACGCCTCGAGGTCGAGGCGGCGGTGCGGCGCGTACTGGGCCGCGTCGACCAGCGCCAGCGCGCCGGCGGCGTGCGCGGCCTCGGCGAGCGCGGGGACGTCGTTCATGGTGCCGAGGACGTTCGACGCCGCCGAGAAGGCGAAGAGCTTGGCCCCGTCGAGGAGTCGGTCGAGCTCCGAGGTGTCGAGACGGAACTCCGCGTTGACCGGGACCCACCGCAGCTCGATGTCCCGCTCGGCGGCGAGGATGTGCCAGGGCACGACGTTGGCGTGGTGCTCGAGCTCGGTGAGCACGATGGCGTCGCCCGGGTGCAGGTTGGCGCGCGCCCACGAGTGGGCGACGAGGTTGATGGCCTCGGTGACATTGCGGGTGAAGACGATCTCCGACGGCGTGGCGGCGTGCAGGAACCGGGCGACCCGGGAACGGGCGCCCTCGAACGCGGCGGTCGCTTCCTCGGCGATCGAGTACACGCCGCGGTGGACGTTCGCGTACGACTCGCGGTAGAGGCGGTCCATGGCGTCGAGCACGCTCACGGGCTTCTGCGAGCTCGACGCCGAGTCCAGGTACACGAGGCGCTTCCCGTGCACCTGGCGCTTCAGGATCGGGAAGTCGGCCTGGACCCGAGCGACGTCGAAGGTCATCGCCGCCACCTCACGCTGGGACCTCGACCTCGCGGCGGAAGCCGTCGAAGCCCTCGTGCTCGACCCGGTCGGCGACCTCGGGGCCGCCGGACGCGACGACACGGCCCTGCAGCAGGATGTGGACCCGGTCGGGGGTCAGGTGCTCGAGGATGCGCCGGTAGTGGGTGATGAGGAGGACGCCGAGCGACGGCCGCGCCGCCCGCACCGCGGTGATGCCGTCGGCGACGACGCGCAGCGCGTCGATGTCGAGGCCGGAATCGGTCTCGTCGAGCACGGCCACGTCGGGCTCGAGGAGCGCCATCTGGAGGATCTCGTTGCGCTTCCGCTCGCCGCCCGAGAACCCGTCGTTGAGGTAGCGATGCACGAACCGGTCGTCGGTCCCGAGGCGCTTCGTCCAGTCGAGGAGCGCCATGCGCACCTCGAGCACCGACAGGTCGTCGATGCCCTTGCGGGCCGCCATCGCCTGGCGCAGGAAGTTCAGGACGCTGACCCCCGGGATCGCCTCGGGGTGCTGGAAGCCGAGGAACAGTCCCCGGGCCGCCCGCTCCGCGGTCGGGAGGGCGGTGATGTCCTCGCCGGCGAGGCGGATCCGGCCCCCGGTCACCTGGTAGCCGGGGTCGGCGAGCAGGGTCTTGGCCAGCGTCGACTTGCCGGAGCCGTTCGGGCCCATGAGGGCGTGCAGCTCGCCGGGCCCGACCGAGAGGGAGACGCCGCGCAGGATCTCGTGGCCGTCCACGGCCACGTGCAGGTCCTCCACGTCGAGGGCGGCCCTCGCCGCCGCCGGAGCGGCGCTCATCGCGCCAGCATATTCTCACTATCGCCGTAGTGAAAACTCCAGGCGGCCGAGGTCGTCGGCGTCGCAGTAGGCGTGGAGCGACACCCGCAGGACCGGGGCGCCGAGCGCCGCGGGCGCTCGCGCCACCGGGATCGCCGTCGTGGCGAGGCCCTGGCCGAGGAGCGCCACCGCCACCGCCACCGGGTCCTGGCGGGGGTGGGCGAGCGTGACGATCCCCGAGGGCTCCTCGACCGGCTCCTGGACCCGCCAGCCCCCGATCCCGTCGAGGCGGGCCCGGGCCAGGGCGCCGAGCGCGGCCACCCGGCCCGTCACCGCATCGACCCCGGCGGCGGCGAGCTCGTCGAGCGCCACGGCCAGGCCCACCCGGGCCGCGACCGACGATTCGCTCGTGGCCAGGCCCGCCACGCCGCCGCCGGCCCCGGCCAGGCTCGGCGCCTCGGGCGTGAGGGCGGGGGCGACGGCGGGGCCGGCGGCGAGCCAGCCGGTGCCGCGCGGGCCCCGCAGCCACTTCCGGGCCGTGCCCACGTACCCGTCGGCCCCGACCCCGGTCAGCGGCACCTGGCCCGCGGCCTGCGCGACGTCGAGGAGCACCGGGACGCCGGCGCGGTGGGCGAGCGCGACGGCCTCGGCGGCGGGCTGCACGGTGCCGCGGTGGCTGGCGACGACCGGGAAGGTGACGAGGTCGACGTCGCGCAGGCACCGGTCGAGCCCCTCGAGGCACAGGCGCCCGTCCGCGTCCGCGGGGAGCGGCACCAGCTCGTAGCCGCGGCGCGCCGCGAGGGCCCGCAGCGCCAGCCGGTTGCTCTCGTACTCGCCGCCGAAGATGGCGATCCGCGCCGACGGCGGCAGCGGCCACGCTGCGACCAGCGTCGCGAAGGCGACCGTCGCGTTGGCGCTCAGCGCCACCGCGTCGGCGGCCACCGCCACGAGGTCGCCGAGCCGCGCCCGGGCCCGGGCGAGCGGCGCCGCCGCCTCGGCCTCAGCCGCGTAGCCGCCGACCGCGGCCTCGCGTCGGAGATGAGCCACGGTGGCGTCGAGCACCGCGCGCGAGGGGCAGGCGCAACCGGCGGCGTCCAGCGGGACGACCTCGTGGTCGGCGAGCGCGGCGCGCCACGCCGCGCCGACGTCGGCCGCCGGGAGGATGGTCACGACGGCGTGGCGAGCGAGACCCCGAAGTCACCCGCCGGGTCCGTCCACCACCGACGGAGGGTGAGCCCGGCGGCGTCGAGCTCCGCCTCGACGCCTGGACGTGTGAACTTGGCGCTGATCTCCGTCCGCAGCTCCTCCCCGGCCTCGAAGTCGACGGCGAGTCCGATCCCCGCGACGCGCACGGCGTGCGCCTCTCGGGCGCGCAAGCGCATCTCGATCCACGCCGGCTCGGGCTCCCACACCGCGACGTGCTCGAAGCGCTCGGGCACGAAGTCGGCGTCGAGGGCGCGGTTCACCACCCGCAGCACGTTGCGGTTGAACGCGGCGGTGACGCCGGCGCGGTCGTCGTAGGCGGCCTGCAGCCGGCGCGGCTCCTTCACCAGGTCGGTGCCGAGCAGGAGGGCGTCGTCGGGGCCGAGGCCCGCCGCCAGCTCGGCGAGGAACGCGGCGCGTGGCGCCGGCGCCAGATTGCCGATGGTGCCGCCCAGGAAGGCGACGAGGCGCCGCCCCCCGCCGGGCAGCCGGCCGAGGTGGTGCTCGAAGTCGCCGACGACGGCGTGCACCGGGATCCCGTACTCGCGGGAGATCGCAGTCGCCGCGCCGCGGAGGGTCGCCTCGCTGACGTCGAACGGGGCGAAGCGGCGCAGCGTGCCCGCCTCGGCGAGCGCGTCGAGGAGCAGACGGGTCTTGTCCGACGTCCCCGACCCGAGCTCGACGAGGGTGTCCGCACCCGTCTCGCGGGCGACGTCGGCGGCCCGAGCGGCCAGGACGGCGCGCTCGGCCCGGGTCGGGTAGTACTCGGGGAGGCGCGTGATCGCGTCGAAGAGCTCGGAGCCGCGGTCGTCGTAGAACCACTTCGGCGGGAGCTCCTTCGGTGCCGCGCTCAGGCCGGCGCGGACGTCAGCCGCCAGCGCCTCGGCGAGGGTGGCGGGCGTCACGTGCACGTCCACGCGCACGGGGGCGGCGTCGGTGGTCACCATGGGGTCCTCGCAGTCGGGAGGTCTCGGGCCGGGGTCAGAGCCGGGCGCGGACGGCGGCACCGCCCGCGTCGGCGCCGACGAGGCTGCGGTCGGGGACGGGGGTCCAGCGCTGGTCGTCGTCGAGGGGCTCAGAGGCGACCACGACCGACTGGTCCCCCTCAAGCGTGAACAGCGAGTTGCCGTAGGCGCTCGCGGCGAGGGCGCGGCCGTCGGTCAGCAGCACGTTCAAGCGTCCGGTGGCGCGGGCGCCGACCGTCGCCACCACCGTGGCCAGCGCGTCCTCCGGCGAGGCGCCGGCGTCGAGGACGTCGAGCGCGAGCGCGAACAGGGTCTCGCTGTCGGTGACGCCCTCGATCCCCGTCGCGCGCCGGCGTGAGACCCGCCCGCGCAGCCCGTCGCCGACCCCGGCGTGCCAGCCGTCGACGACGCCGTTCAGCGACCACGCGTACCGCTCGGCGACGAAGGGCGCGTTGCCGGTCGTGTCGACGGGCGAGCCGGGGGAGGCCAGCCGCACCGCAGCGACGAACGCGGTCGCTTCCACCTCGGCCAGTTCCGACAGCTGCGGGTCGTTCCAGATCGGGGTGGCGGTGCGGTAGCGGCGGGGCTCGGGGTGGTCGGGCGAGTACCAGGCCACGCCGAAGCCGTCGGGGTTCGCCGACCCGCTGGTCTGCAGCCGCGGGCGGCGGGCCTGCTCGATGAGCGAGTGCGGCTCGTCGACGAGCAGGCGGCCGAGGCGGATCGGCGGGCCGAGGTAGGCGAGGTGGCGGCACATCAGGCGTCGCGCGCGCAGCGGAAGCCGCAGAAGATCTGGCGGCGGATCGGGTAGTCCCAGTTGCGGAACGTGGCCCGACACGCGGTCGGGTGCGTGGCCCACGAGCCGCCCCGCAGGACGCGGTACTCGTCGCCGAAGAAGACCTCGGAGTACTCGCGGTAGGGGAAGGCGGCGAAGCCCGGGTAGCCGTCGAAGGTCGAGGCCGTCCACTCCCAGACGTGGCCGACCATCGCCAGGGCGCCGTGCGGGCTCGCCCCGGCGGGGTGGGCGCCGACCGCCGCCGGGCCGAGGCCGCGGCGCCCGAGGCAGGCGCGCGCGGGGGTGGGGTCCTCGTCGCCCCACGGGTAGCGCCGCTTCGTGCCGTCGCCCGTCCACGAGGCCGCGTACTCCCATTCGGCCTCGGTCGGGAGACGCTTGCCCGCCCATCGGGCGAACGCGTCGGCCTCGTGCCAGCACACGTGCTGCACCGGCTCGTCGGGCGGCAGCTCGATCTGGCGGCCGAAGCGGCGCAGGCTCCACGATCCCTCGCCCTCCCGGCGCCAGCCGAGGGGGTGCGCGAGGCCCGATTCCTGGCGCCAGGCCCACCCGGCCGCCGACCAGAGCCGCTCGTCGTCGTAGCCGCCGCCGTCGACGAAGGCGCGGTAGCCCCGGGTCGTCACCGGCGTGACGTCGATCTGGAACGGGGCCACGTCGACGAGGTGCGCCGGGCGCTCGTTGTCGTAGGCCCACGCCTCGGTGTCGGTCCCGAGGCGGACGGTCCCAGCGGGCAGGCTCACCTCGGCGTCGTCCGACCCCCGCCCGCGCCCGGGCGCATCGTCGAGGTGCTCGGCCGCCGCGGCCTCGGTGTACGGGCGGTCGAGGAGCGCGATGGTGGCGAGCATCGTCTCCTGGTGCTGGTGCTCGTGCTGGATCACCATGCCGTAGACGAACCCGTCCCGGCGGAGCGGGCCGTCGTCGAAGTCGACGTCGGGCAGGGCGTCGAGCACCCGGCTCCGGACGTCGTCGACGTAGGCGCGCGCGCCGGCGGGGTCCAGGATCGGCAGGGTGGCCCGCTCGCGACGCGGGTGCTGGAAGGCGTCGTAGAGGTCGTCGTACCGGGGGTCGGTGGGCGAGCCGCCGACCAGCGTCCGCAGCAGCCACAGCTCCTCGTAGTGCCCGATGTGGGCGAGGTCCCAGCACAGCGGCGACATCAGCGGCGAGACCTGGCGGGCCAGGTCGTCGTCGTCGATCGGGGCCAGCAGCGACCGGGTGCGGTCTCGTGCGTGCTCCAGCTGCGCCGCGGCCCGTGCCTTCACGTCCATGCGACGCCGCCGTCGGGCTCGGGCACGAGGGTCCCGTCGCGCGCCCACGCGTCGAGGAGGTCGTCCGCCGGGCAGCGGCCCCGCGCGACGAAGCGGTCCACGAACTCGGCGGTGGCGTCGAGGGTGGCCTGGTCGGCGCCGCTTGCGGCGAGCGCCTCGGCGCTGGCCTCGAAGCAGACGGCGGCCGCGTCGCGCAGCCCGGGGTCGGCGAGCCCGTGTCGGGCCGCGTCCCGCCAGCGGCCCCGGACCGACGCCGTCGCGGCGGCCACGCGGTCCCCGAGCTCGGGCCCGGCGAGCAGGAGCGCCGACACGCCGATGGCGACCCGCCACCACGGGTCCGGGAGCGCGTCGATCATCCGCAGCTCCAGCCAGCGGCGCGGGCGCACGGGCGGGAACAGGGTCGTCAGGTGGTACTCGAGGTCGTCGGCGGTGGGCCATCCGAGCGGGTGCCCACCGGCGATCCAGGTCGAGAAGGCGAGCGACTCGCGCAGGGCCCGGTGCTCGTGCTCGGAGCGGCGGACCAGCATCACCCGGGCCGCGAGCGCGTAGTCGGCCCAGGAGCGGGGGCCGGACGCGGCGGTCGCCACCGGGGCGCTCCGCCCGGGGTCGACGTCGAACCAGACCGCCAGGCGCGTCGAGCGCCAGCCCGTCGGCCCGCCCCGCGCTAGCGGGGAGTTCGCGAAGGCGGCGGCGAGCACCGGCCCGAGGTCGTGCGCCAGCCGCCAGCGGCGCTCGGCCTCCGCCGGCGGGCCGAGGTCGACGTTCACCTGGATGGCGGCGGTGCTGCGCATCATGGTGCGCCCGGCGTCGCCGTCGGCGTCGAAGTAGGCCTCCATGGCGTCGTAGCGGGGGGTGCGCAGGACCCGGTCTCTCGCCGGCCCCGGGGCGAGGCCGACCGCGAGGAGGGCCACGCCGGCCTCGCCGAGGGCGCGCCCCAACTCGAAGGAGTCGCGACGCAGCGGTTCGCAGGCGTCGAGGCCGGGAAGCGCCGGGGAGCTGAGCTCGACCTGGCCGCCGGGCTCGAAGCTGACGATGCTCGCACCCGGCAGGCGACCGAGCGCCTCGACGGCGTGCCGGACGGTGTCGAACGCGGCCGGGCGCTCGGGGTCGTCGATCCGGACGGCGAGCCACTCGAGTTCGATCCCGATCCGGCCGGCGCCGTTCGGCGCCGCCGTCGGGCTCCCGAACCCGCAGGCGCCGACGATCCGTCGGGCCTCGGGCTCGGTCAGGACCGGCTGGGGGGCGGGCACGGCTACCGGTGCCCGAAGTGGGCGGCGACCCAGTCCACGTCTCGGACCGAGCCCAGGTACAGGTGCCGCGTCAAGGCGTCTCGCATCGCGGTCTCCTTTCGTTCATCTTCCGTTCATCTCGTTGGGGGCCGGGGGCTACAGCCGATCCGGCCGGCGCGGGGGCGGCCCGGACCGGCGGGGGGGCGCCGGCGCTCCTGGCGCCAGGCGCGATGAGGCACGGGTGGGGGCGGGCGATGGATGGTCGGGGGGCCGGTCGGGTCGAGGTTACGTCGCGCCCGACAGGGTGGAGGTCGCGTCGGCGGTGTCGAGCGAGCGCCGCAGCGTCCGGTAGACCGATTCGGGGGTCAGGACCCCGAGGAACCGGTCGCCGTCGAGCACCGCGACCCACCCCACGTCGGTGAGCAGCATCGCCGACAGCGCCTCCTCGAGGGGGGCGTCGATGGCGACCCACGCCTCGAGCCGCTCGACGTGGGGGCCCACCGGCCCCTCGCCGCCGGCGTCCGCCTTCGGGACGTGGCCCAACAGCCGGCCGTCGGGGTCGACCACCGCGACCCAGTCGCCGCCGCTCCGGTCGATGGCGGCGCGAGCCTCGGCCAGCGACGAGGTGGGCAGGAGTGTCGGCGGGTGCTCGAGCACCGTGGGCTCGATGGCGGTGACCCGGAGCCGCTTCAGGCCGCGGTCGGTGCCCACGAAGTCGGCGACGAACGGCGTCGCGGGGCTGCCGAGCACCTCCGCCGGCGTGTCGTACTGGGCCAGGATGCCGCCGACGTTGAGGATGGCGATGCGGTCGCCCATCTTCACCGCCTCTTCGATGTCGTGGGTGACGAACACGACGGTCTTGCGCAGCTCGGCCTGCAGCCCGAGGAACTCGTCTTGGAGCCGCACCCGGGTCACGGGGTCGATGGCGCCGAACGGCTCGTCCATGAGGAGCACCGGCGGGTCCGCGGCCAGGGCGCGAGCCACGCCGACCCGCTGGCGCTGCCCGCCCGACAGCTGCGCCGGGTACCGATCCCGGAAGTCCCCGGGGTCGAGACCGACGAGCGTCAGCAGCTCGTCGACCCGCCGAGCGATCCGGTCGTGCTTCCAGCCGAGCAGCCGCGGCACCGTCCCCACGTTCGTGCCGACCGTCTGGTGGGGGAACAGCCCGACCTGCTGGATGACGTAGCCCATGCGCCGCCGCAGCTCGACCGGGTCGGCCCGGGTGACGTCCTCGTCGTCGAGGTAGATGTGACCGGACGTCGGTTCGATGAGTCGGTTGATCATCTTCAGCGTCGTCGTCTTCCCGCACCCGGACGGCCCGATGAGCACGCAGGTCTCACCCTCTCGGACCTCGATCGACAGCGTGTGCACCGCGACGAACCCGTTCGGGAACCGCTTGGTCACGGAATCGAGCCGGATCATGCTGTGAGCCTCCGGGGCGGTTCGGGGAGGCTACCCGACACGTCCGCGCGCGCTCGCGGTCCGGCCGTCGACGACGGACCGGAAGATGGCCGCGAAGCGCTCGGGCTCCGGTGCGCGACGCGGCTGACGCGCGGCGCGGTGAGCGGTGCTCGTCGTCGGCTGCTCGTCGAGGGCGGCGACGATGGTGCGCGCCATCGCGGTCGCGTCACGGACCGGCACGAGGTGGCCGCTGCCCGGCCGGGCGTCGTCGAGGATCTCCCGCGGGCCGCCGGCGTCGGTGGCGACGACGCGGACCCCGCTCATCAGGGCCTCGACGAGGACGAGCCCGTACGGCTCGGGCTCGGTCGACGGGAGCACGAAGAGGTCGACGTCGGCGAGCAGCTCCGGAATGTCGTCGCGCGGGCCGACCCAGTGCGCCCCCGTCGTCTCGGCGGCGCGCGCCCCG
Organism: Acidimicrobiia bacterium; assembly: GCA_035948415.1. NCBI lineage: Bacteria > Bacillati > Actinomycetota > Acidimicrobiia > Acidimicrobiia bacterium. Next base: position 91,023 of record DASZJD010000054.1, read on the forward strand.
AGCTCTGTGTGCAGCGCCTCCTTGCCCCGGACCGTCCCCCCGGCGATGACCAGCTGGACGTCGTCCCGCGCCGCGCGTACGAGGGTGAAGGCGTCGAGCAGCACGTCGAAGCCCTTCCAGGTGTCGACGCGGCCGGCGGCGCCGACGAGGAAGACGTCGTCGGGGATGCCGACTCGGGCTCGGAAGTGCCCGGCGCGCGAGGGATGGAACTCGCCGGGGTCCGGCGTCTCGTGCACGACGGTGACGTCGACACCGGGCAGCTGGTCGGCGATGGCGTGCGACATCGACAAGACCCGAGCCGAGAACCGGGCGATCAGGAACCGCTCCAGGGCGAGCGCAGCCCGCGACTGCACCACGATCTCGCGGCCGTGCCAGACGTGCGGCCGGCGCGCGATCGCCGCCGCCGCCCAGCCGTACCAGGAATGGAACGAGTTCGTGTGCACGACGTCGACGTCGATCCGGCGGAACAGCGCCACGAGCCGTCCGACCGTCAGCGGCCACGCCAGCGCGTACGCGACCCAGTCGACGAGGCGATGGCTGCCGGAGATTCGTCGCATGGGCACGACGTGCACGGACACGCCGGCGGCGTCGAGTTCGCTCCGCAGCGGCGGCTCGCTCGGGACGACCATGTGGCACTCGAACTCGTCCCGTGGCAGGCTGCACAGCATCCGCAGCAACGCCTGATCCGACCCGCCGCGCTCGGCGTGGGGTTGGATCGAGCACAGCCGGATCTTCCGCATGCGCGTCGCCCTCAACCTCGAGCAGTTGCTGTATTCGCCCCCGGGCGGCATCGGCCGGTACGCGGCAGAGCTGGCACGACGGCTGCCGGGGCCAGATCCCGACGACGGCGAGCGTACCGAGGTGGTGGCGTTCGTAGCCCGCCACCGGCGGACACGCATCGCCGACGCGCTGGCCCGGTTCGAGCTCGACACGATCGACCCGGTGTCGCTGTGGCTGCCCCGGCCGGTGCTCTACGACACCTGGAACCTCCTCGGGCTGCCGCGGCTCAGCCTGCTGCACGCCGAGCTCCGCGGCGTCGACCTCGTCCACGCGCCGTCGCTGGCGGTGCCGCCGCGAGCGGGGCGGGCGCCGCTCGTCGTGACGGCCCACGACGCCGCCGCCCTCCTGTTCCCGGAGACGTACCCGTGGCGCGGCCGGTGGTTCCACCGCCGCGGCCTCGACGCCGCGGCCCGCCGCGCCGACCTCGTGATCACGCCGACGCGCGCGGCCGCCGACGAACTCGTCCGCCTCACGAAGATCCGGGCCGAGCGGATCCGCGTCGTTCCCCACGGGGTCAACCTGGCCCAGCCCGACGCTCCGGCCGTCGACGCCGCGCGCGCTGCCCTCGGCCTCGACGGGGTGCCGTACGTGCTGTGGGTCGGGACGATCGAGCCGCGGAAGAACCTCCCGCTGCTCCTCGACGCGTTCGCGGCCGTGGTCCAGGCCGGGCTCCCGCACCGGCTGGTCGTCGTCGGCCCGTCGGGGTGGCGAGGCGGAGCCCGAGTCACCGCGGACTCGACCCTGGGGGAGCGGCTGGTCGCGATCAGCCGGCGGGTGCGCGGCACCAGGCTCGCGGCCCTCTACCGCGGCGCGTCGCTGCTGGCATTCCCGAGCCTCCACGAGGGCTTCGGCCTCCCGCTGCTGGAGGCGATGGCCCAGGAGACCGCCATCCTGTGCTCGGACGTCCCCGTCATGCACGAGGTCGCCGGCGACGCGGCCCAGTACGTGTCCGCGACCGACGTCGGGGCGTGGCGTGACGCCCTGGTGTCGCTGCTCGACGACGACGCCACGCGCCAGGCGCTCGCCGCCGCCGGCCGTCGTCGGGCCGGCGGGTTCACCTGGGACCGGTGCATCGACCGGACGCGCGCCGTCTACCGGGAGCTGCTCGGTCGGCCTCGGTAGCATCCGCGCGGTGCTCGGGTCCGTGCCGGCGACGCTCGCGGCCCGCCTGCTGGGCCAAGACATCGGGCCGAAGTGGCTGTATTGGCCGTGGGTCTCGAACCACCTGGGCGAGATCCGCGACCGCCTGACCCAGCACGTCGAGCTGACCGCGCTCGCGGTTGGCTTGGGCCTCCTGATCGCGCTGCCCCTCGCCCTCGTCAGTGTGCGCTACCGCCGTTTGTACGTGCCGGTGCTCGGAGTGACCGGGATCCTCTATACGGTCCCATCGCTGGCCGCGTTCGCGCTGCTGCTGCCGCTGACCGGCCTGTCGACCACGACCGCGGTGATCCCGCTCACCGCCTACACGCTGCTGATCCTGGTCCGGAACATCGTCACCGGCCTCGACGGGGTGCCGCCCGAGATCCGCGACGCCGCCGAAGGGATGGGCTACTCGCCCACCCGCCGCGTGCTCCAAGTCGAGCTGCCGCTGGCGCTGCCGGCGATCATCGCCGGCGTCCGGATCGCCGTGGTGACCACGATCGGGCTCGTCACCGTGACCGCGCTCATCGGCCAGGGTGGCCTCGGGCAGCTCCTCCTCGACGGGTTCAACCGCGACTTCCGAACCCCGCTCACGGTCGGGATCGTGCTGTCGCTGGCCCTGGCCGTGGTGGCCGACCTGGCCCTGCTCGGCGTGCTGCGCCTGGCGACGCCGTGGCGGCGGAAGGCAAGGCGATGACGCCCGTCATCGCCGCCGGGTTCTTCGGGGACGTGTGGACGTTCCTCAGCGACGGCGCCCACTGGCAGGGCAACGACGGCATCCCGCACCTCACCCTCCAGCACCTCCAGCTCACCGCGGTGTCGACCGTCGTGGCGATCGCCGTCGCCCTCCCCGCCGGGGTCGCGCTCGGGCATCTCCGGCGAGGGGGCGCCCTGGCGGTGAACCTCGCCAACGTCGGTCGCGCCCTGCCCGCCCTCGGGCTCCTGATCCTCGGCGTGCAGTGGTTCGGGATCGGGCGACCCGGCGGGCTGCTGTCGCCGGTGCACTCGATCCCGGCCTTCGTGGCGATGGTCGCGCTGGCGATCCCCCCGATCGTCGCCAACGCGTACGTCGGCGTGGCCTCCGTCGACGACGACGTCCGCGAGGCGGCCGCCGGGATGGGGATGAGCGGGCGTCAGGTGCTCGGACGGGTCGAGCTCCCGATCGCCCTGCCGTTGATCATGGCCGGCATCCGGACGGCCGTGGTCGCGGTCGTCGCCACCGCGACGCTGGCCGCGTACGTGGACGGCGGGGGGCTCGGCACGCTGATCTCGGTCGGGTTCGCCACCCAGAACGACGCCCAGGTCTTCGTCGGGGGCCTGTTCGTGGCCCTGCTCGCGGTCGCGCTCGAGCTCGGGCTCGGCCTGCTCCAGCGCGCCCTCGTGTCGCAGGGCCTGCGGGTCGGCGGCGGCCAGACCGCCCGCGAGATCGAGGCCACCCTGGTGAAGACGCCCGCGCCGGTCGCCGCTCGCCAGGGGTGACGTGACATCCCCCCACCAGGGTGCAAGAGTCATCGCTTCCTAAACGGGGGAAAGGGACGTCCATGCGGACAGCACGAAGCTCACGTCGAACGCGCGCGCTCACCGCGCTGCTCGCCGCCGTCGCCGCGGTCGGGATCGTCGCCGGGACACCGGTCTCCGCCGGTGCCGCGGGCGGGTCGTTGACGGTCGGCGCCAAGAACTTCTCGGGCGCCTCCGTCATCTCCCAGCTCTGGGCCCAGGCGCTGCAGAAGAAGGGCTACAGCATCACCTTCCGGGACAACCTCGGCGCCACCGAGATCGTCTACCCGGCGCTCAAGAACGGCGACATCGACGCCTACGGCGACTACCAGGGGACCCTGCTGACCTTCCTCGGCGGCCAGCCGACCGGGAACACCCAGAGCACGTACAAGGCGCTCACCGCCAAGCTGGCGGGCACCGGGATCGTCGCGAGCACGCCCGCCCCGGCCGTGGACGTCAACGGGTTCTACGTCATGGCCAAGACGGCCCAGAAGTATCACCTGAAGACCCTCTCGGACGTCGCCAAGGTGGCGTCGAAGCTCACCTTCGGCGGCCCCCAGGAGTGTCAGGCCCGTCCGCTCTGCCTCGGGAGCACCGAGCAGGGGCTCTACGGGCTCCAATTCAAGGAGGTCCGCAAGCTCGACGCCGGCGGCCCCATCACGACGAGCGCGCTCTCCAACGGTGACATCGACGTGGGGCTCCTCTTCACCGGGTCGAGCGTGCTCCCGAAGGGTGCCGTCCTGCTGACCGACAACAAGGGCCTGCAGCCGGCGGACAACCCGGTGTTCCTCGTCCGGAAGGCCAAGGCCACCTCCGCGCTCCTCGCGGTCGTGAACGCGGTGTCGGCGAAGCTGACCACCGCGGCCTACAGCCGGCTGACCCTCGAGGTCCAGAACCAGAAGCTCGACCCCGCCGCCGTGGCGGGGCAGTTCCTGAAGCAGAACCACCTGGCCTAGGGAGCCACGGTCGACCGAGGGGGCGGCACCCGTCCCCTCGTGACGACCTCTCGGTGCTCGCGATCGCCGGCGCGGACGCGCGCCGGCGGCTTACCAGCCTCGCTGCGCCCAGTCCTCGAGGTGCGGGCGCTCCTCCCCGACGGTCGTGTCGAGCCCGTGGCCGGGCAGGACGAGCAGGTCGGCCGGCAGGGTGAAGAGGCGCCGGTCGATCGAGCCGAGGATCTCGTCGAAGCTGGCGCCGGGGCTCGACGTGTTCCCGGGGCCGCCCGGGAACAGCGTGTCCCCGGTGAAGACGATCGGCTTGCCCTCGAGGAGAAACGACGTCGACCCGGGCGTGTGGCCGGGCGTGTGGACGGACCGGAGGCGCAGGTCGCCGACGCGGTAGACCTCGTCGTCGGGGATCACGAAGTCGTACGCCGGCAGCATGGCGGCGTCGGCGGCGGCGATGCCGACGTCGATCCCGGCGTCGCGCACGGCGGTGACCGCCTGGATGTGGTCCCAGTGGCCGTGCGTGGTCAGCACCCGGCGAACGCCGGTGGCCCGCGCGACGTCGAGCAGCAGCTCGTGCTCGTTGGCGGCATCGAGGAGGACGGCCGAGCCGGTGCGCTTGTCGCGCACGACGAACACGTTGTTCTCGAACGGTCCGACCACGATCTTGTCGATCCGCACGTCGGCGTCCTCGAAGTGGGCGGGGGCGGCCATCGGGCCAGGGTAGGTCCGGGCAAGCCGGGTCATCACCGCCGGGCGCGCGCCCCTCGCCCGTGTGGGGCGCTCGACGGTACGCCGGGCCGGAGTAGCGTCACCCGACGCCATGGACTTTCGCGACTCGCCGAGCGAGGCAGCCTTTCGGGACGAGGTCCGGGCCTGGCTGGCCGAGCACCTGACCGGTGAGTTCGCCGAACTCGGTGGCCGAGGTGGGCCCGCGGACGAGACCGCCTGGGACACCCGGGTCGATTGGGAGAAGCTGCTCGGCAAGGACCGCTGGCTCGGCCTGGCGTGGCCGGAGGAGTTCGGTGGCCGGGCCGCGAGCTTCGCCGAGCAGGTGATCTTCAACGAGGAGTACGCGAAGGCCGACGCGCCGGCTCGGATCAGCCTCTTCGGTGAGGGGCTCTTCGCGCCGACGCTCCTCGCCTACGGGACCGAGGACCAGAAGCGCCGGTTCCTGCCGAAGATCCAGTCGGTCGAGGAGCTGTGGTGCCAGGGCTACTCGGAGCCCGGTGCCGGCTCCGACCTCGCCGGCGTCCAGACCCGCGGGGTCCGAGACGGCGACCAGTGGGTCGTGAACGGCCAGAAGGTCTGGACCACGCTGGCGCACCGAGCCCAGTGGTGCTTCTGCGTTACCCGCACGGCCGCGGGCTCCGAGGGCCACGCCGGGCTCTCGTACCTGCTCATCCCGATGGACCAGCCCGGCGTCGAGGTGCGTCCGCTCCGACAGATGACCGGAACCGCCGAGTTCAACGAGGTGTTCTTCTCGGACGCGCGCACCGACGTCGCCAACGTGCTCGGCGAGGTCGACGACGGCTGGAAGGTCGCGATGGCCACGCTCGGCTTCGAGCGCGGGACTGCATTCCTGTCGCAGCAGCTCCGGTTCTCGCGCGAGCTGGCCGAGGTCGTCGACGCCGCACGCGAGCACGGCGTCGCCGACGACCCGATCGTCCGCCAGGAGCTCGCCGACTCCTACTGCGGCGTCCAGATCATGAAGTTCAACGGCATGCGGATGCTCACGAGCCTCGTCAAGCGGGGGGAGCTCGGCCCCGAGGCGAGCATCGGGAAGCTCTACTGGAGCACGTGGCACCGCACCCTCGGCGAACGAGCCCTGCGCGTGCTCGGAGCCGACGGGCTGTGCCTGCCGGACGACGGACCCGGCTACGAGCTCGACGAGCTGCACCGGATCTTCCTGTTCAGCCGGGCCGAGACCATCTACGCCGGATCGAGCGAGATCCAGCGCAACATCATCGGGGAGCGGGTGCTGGGGCTCCCGCGCGAGCCCCGCTGAGGAAGGGGAAGAAGGAATGAACTTCGCGTTCTCTGACGAGCAGGAGCAGCTGCGGGACGCGGTGCGCAAGTTCCTGGACGCCAAGAGCCCCGAGGCCGAGGTCCGGCGGCTCATGGAGACCACCGAGGGCTACGACCCGGCCGTCTGGGCCCAGATGGCCCAGGAGCTCGGGCTCCAGAGCCTGCACCTCCCCGAGGCTCACGGCGGCCAGGGGTTCTCGTTCGTGGAGCTCGGCATCGTGCTCGAGGAGATGGGCCGGGTGCTGCTCTGCGCCCCGTACTTCTCGACCGTCTGCCTGGCCGCGAACGCGGTCATGAACGCTGGGACCGACGCCCAGCAGGGGGAGCTGCTGCCGGGCATCGCCGCGGGCGACACCATCGCGACCCTGGCGTTCACCGAGCCGAACGGGAAGTGGGACGCCTCGGGGATCACGATGGAGGCCAAGGGCTCGGGGGATTCGTGGACCCTCGCCGGGTCGAAGATGTTCGTGATCGACGGCCACACCGCGAACACGATCATCGTGGTGGCCCGCCAGGCCGGGACGACCGGAGCGGACGGGATCGGGTTCTTCGTGGTCGACGCCGACGCCAAGGGGCTCACCCGGACCCCGCTCGCGACGATGGACCAGACCCGGAAGCAGGCCCGCCTCGACTTCGACGGGGTCGCCGCGGCGCCGCTGGGCGAGCCGGGCGCCGGGTGGACGGCGCTGTCGAAGACCCTCGACCAGGCCGCGGTCTGCCTGGCCAACGAGATGGTCGGCGGCGCCCAGCGGGTCCTGGACATGTCGGTCGAGTACGCGAAGGTGCGCGTCCAGTTCGGGCGCCCGATCGGCTCGTTCCAGGCGATCAAGCACAAGTGCGCCGACATGCTGCTCGAAGTCGAGTCGGGCAAGTCCGCCGCCTACTACGCGGCGTGGGCCGCGGCCGAGGACAACGAGGAGCTGCCGGTCGTGGCCAGCCTCGCCAAGGCGTACTGCTCGGACGCGTACTTCCACGCCGCCGCCGAGAACATCCAGATCCACGGGGGCATCGGGTTCACCTGGGAGCACCCCGCGCACCTCTACTTCAAGCGGGCCAAGAGCTCCGAGATCCTCCTCGGCGACGCCACCTACCACCGGGAGCTGCTGGCGCAGCGCATCGGGATCTGACCCGAGCTCCCGGCCCCGGGCGGAACAAGGGCCCGCCTCCGGCGGTTCTCGCGCTCCAGTGCGGCCCTCAGCCGCCGATGTATGTGGGGAGGCCGCGGGAGCGCGGTCGAGGGAGGCTCGGTCATGACGGCGCTGGTGGAGGACCTCGTGCTCCGCACCGCGTGGCTGCTGGCCACGACCTCGGTCGTCCTTGCCTTCGCCGCCCGCCTGCACGTCCCCATCACCTGATCCGCCCGGCCGGGGCGGCGCGGGCCGCCGGTAACCTGCGCCCGTGCCACTGATTGCCGGCATGCTGGCGGTCGGCTTGGTCCTGGCGATCGCCGCCGTCTTCGTGGTGCGGGAGGCGGGCCGCATCGCCCGCCGGCCGCCGCCGGCGCTCTTCGACCCCGACGACGCGTTCGACTACGTCGTCGCCGAGCTCCCGGACGACGTGGCCGCCACGCTGACCCCGGACGACGTCCGTCGGATCCTCGACTTCGAGATCGAGTACTTCCGGAACAAGGGGGTGGCCGGCAACGGCTCCGAGCACGGCCCCGCCGGCCCGGTGGTGTTCGGCGGCGCCGAGACCATCGCCTACATCCTCAAGCGTTCCGCCGCCACCGGCGAGGCGTACCTCCCCGAGCAGGTGCACGGGGTCGTCGCCACCCAGCTCGACTACCTGCGCGCGATCGGCGCCGTCGGGCCGCCGACCCTCAACCTCGACGACGCCGGCGAATCGTCCTCGGGCTGAGGCGTCGGCGTGCTACAAGTGGAGCCACCAGGGAAAGGAGGTGGTCCACGCATGCATGATCGAAACGGGACCCTGGAGGTGCGCGGCCGTTAGGTCACACCTTGGCTGGACCGCCTGGCGGAATCCAACCGCCGCACCGGCGTCCACCCGGCGGGGATTGGTCCCACCCGCGCTCTCGGGTCGACGCAACCGACAGCCGATGGCGGTGCGGGGCGTTCGCGCCCCGCACCGCCGCGTCCAGTGGCCGCCGCCTGCCCGTCGCTACGCTGCCCGCCGTGGCGCGGCCAACCCGGTTCGAGGCCTTCCGCTACCTCGGTGACAAGCGCACCCAGGTCGTCTACGACCTCGACGCCGATGACCCGGACGTCGAGGCCGCCGTCGCCGAGCTGATGGACTCGGAGGAGTTCGCGGCCTTCGCCCCCGACACCCTGGCCGAGGCCGGCAACCGCGGCTACCGACCGCACCGCCCGCTGCGGCGAGCCCGGGCCGTCTGAAGCCGGGCGGGCGTCCGCTCAGGCCGCCAGCGGCTCCAGCGGGCGGCCCAGCTGCTGCTCCACGAGTCGCACGCGGGCCTCGAAGGTCGCCGTGGTGAGCGCGGGCTCGGCGGGCACCGACGACGGGTCGTCTGGGAGGCCGGCCACGTCCACCCAGGACGTGCAGCCCCGGTAGGCGGGGTCGAACGGCGCCACGACCGGCTCGCGGAGCCGGTAGGCGCGGACGGCCAGGACCCACAGCGGGTCCCGGCGCTTCCAGCTCAGGCGGCTGCTCGCGTAGTCCGGGGTCCAGATGAGCTTCGAGTCGAGCTCGGCCAGCTCCTCCGGTTCGGTCACCGTGACGGCGCCCGTGATCTCGGCCCAGCCGTCGATCCGAACCTCGTCCTCGGGGGGCGCCGCCGCCTCGGTCTCGTGGACCCACCGCCGGTACGCGGGCTTCAAGAGGTCCTCGCGCTGGTGCTCCACCGTCGGGTACAGCCAGCACCGCTGGGCCCGGACGGCGAAGTGACGGCCCTCCTCGCGGAGGCCCCCCTTGCGGACGTCGAGGATCTGCTCGCCGGCGAGCAGGGCCCGGACGACCACCGCCCACTCCTTGAAGGCAGGCACGGCCACGGTCCGGAGGATACCGACGTCGCCCGGCCGACCCGCTCCGTGGCTGCCGGCGTCGAGCCGCCGGTGCCCGGAGGCCGGCGCGAGCGCCGGCCGTCAGCGGCGCCCGAGGGCGCGGTACGTGGCGGCGAACCGCTCCACCGATCCGTCCCATCCGTACCGAGCCACGCGGGCTCGCCCGCGCTCGGACAGCTGGCGACGGAGCTGCTCGTCGTCGAGCACACGGGCGAGCGCGCTCGCGAGCTCGTCCGCGTCGCCGGGGTCGATCAGCAGCGCGGCGTCGCCGAGCACCTCGGGGAGCGGCCCCGCGTTCGAGGCGACGACGGGGATGCCGGCCCGCATCGCCTCGAGCGGTGGCAGCCCGAACCCCTCGTAGACCGACGGGTAGGCGAGGACCGAGGCGCCGGCGAGCAGGTCGTCGCGGCTGCGATCGTCGAGCCAGCCCGGCCGCCGCACCCGGTCGCCGTGACCGGCCCGCGCGACTGCGGCCCGGAAGGCCTGCACCCCCCAGCCGTCAGGCCCCGCGACGACGAGGGCCAGGTCCCGATCGGTCGCGGCCAGCGCGTCGAAGGCCCGCACGAGGGTCGGGAGGTTCTTGCGGGGCTCGACCGTCCCCACCGCCAGGACGTATCGCTCGCTCCCGGCCAGGCCGCGGCCACGGGCGGCGTCGCCCGTCGGTCGTGCGTCGAGCCCGGGCGCGATGGTCACGACGCGCTCGGCGGGGAGGCGGTAGTGGTCGCGGACCTCGGCGGCGACGAACTGGCTGTAGGTGTGGATCGTCGCCCCCCGGTCCACCGCGACCTGGACCAGCCGGGGATAGTGGCGCGCCTCGGGGCTCGACAGCTCGGGGTAGCGGATGTGCGTCAAGTCGTGAACGGTGAGCAGGACCGGCGCCCGAGCCGGCGGCGCGACGTGGAGCGAGTGGACCACGTCGACCGGCCCCGTCCATCGCTCGACGCGAGGCCACGCGATGCGGGGCCAGAGCGCACGCGTCAGCCGGGCCGGAAAGCGGCGGGTGGCGGCGTGGACGGAGGGGGGCAGGGTGCCCGCCAGGCGGTTGCGTCCCCGCCAGGTGATGGCGAAGGCCGTGACGTCGAGGTCCGTGCGAGCCGCCAGGTGCTCGAGGAGCCCGCCGGCGACGTTCCCGACCCCGGTCCGCACCCCGAGCGACGACGTCGCGTCGAGCGCCACGCGCAGGCGTGGCTCCGAGCTCACAACTCGAGCGGCTCGTGCTCGATCTGCTCGACGAGCTCGGCCAGGCTGTCCGACGGCACGCCGGCCCGAATCTGCCGCAGCAACATCACGCCCATGGCGCCGGCGCTGATGACCGCCCCGACGATGAACCCGACCTCCACGCGGACGAAGAGGTCGCCGCCGGCGGTGCCGGCGTAGATCACGAAGCCGATGAGCCCGGCGATCCAGCCGGCCAAGGCCTTGGCGTGGCCCATCAGGGCGATGAGGCCCTGCGCGAGGGTCAGGGCGAGGATGAAGAGCGCGCTCCCCGCGGCGAGGAGGGCCACGTCGGCGTTCCCGAGATGGAACTTGCTGCCGAAGAGGATCTTCCCCGCGAAGGGCCCGACCGTCCCCCCGCCGAGCACGCCGATCGCGCCGATCGCGACCACGACGGTCACCAGCTTGCGCAGGCTCCTCCGGAACTCGTCGTGGCGGCCGGAGCCCGCGAGCGCGGCCAGCTTCGGGAGCAGGGCCGCCTGCACCGCCTGGAACAGCAGGATCGGCACCCGAGACAGGAACAGGCCGACGATGAAGTCGGCGACCGCCTTCTTCTGGCTGCTCGTCGACAGGAGCTGGGCCCCGAGGAACGGGGCGTAGCTCAACGCTTGGGCGCACAGCGACCCCCCGAGCAGGTAGCCGAGGTTGGTCGACAGCTCGGACCACCGCGCCTCCGGCCCCGGTGCGAGCAGCCCCTGCTGTCCGGCCACGGACACCGCGGTGGCCAAGACGGGGGGCACGGCGAGGCAGAGGCCGTAGTAGAACGGGTTGGCCACCCCGGCGAAGGCGAGGACCGCGCACGGCAGCAGGCGAATGACGCCCTCGGCGCCGAGGATCATGCCGTAGGGGCCGAACCGGCCGTTGCCGGCCAGCGTGCCCCGGGTGAGGTGCTCGGTGAAGTAGGTGAGGAGGGCGATCCCGAGGCAGACGATCAGGCCCGCGTTGCCGTTGAAGATCTTGTCCACGATCGGGGTCCCGAAGGCGGCGGCGATCGTGAGGACGACGAGCGCGGTGGCGAGGCTCGCCCCGAGGTACGCGGCCCGCATCGTGACCGGCCCGCCGCCGATCCTCCGGACCCGTCGGTCCGACACCGCTCGGGCCACCTCCTGCTCGAGGGGCAGGAAGAACCCGGGGGCGAGCACGAAGACGAAGACCCAGAGCGCGTTGAGCGCGGTGTAGTTGGGCTTGGCCAGGGCCCGGAACGACAGGATCTGGAACCCGTACGTGGTGATCCCGGACACGATGAGCCCGGCGCCGACCACGAAGGTCCCCTCGGGCACCGGTCGCCGGGCGGCTGCGATCAGCCGTTGAGCGCGTTGCGACACCGCGGCGCAGCCTACTGACGGACCACCGGTCGGCCGGAAGTCGCGCCCGGATCATGCAAGATGAGACCGTGAGTACGCGAACGCTCATCGTGCTCGCCGCGCTCTGCGCGGTGGCGATCTTGGCCGCCTCCGCCATCCAGATCCTGATCGCCCGCTGAGCCCGGCTCGTCCGGGTGGGCCCGGACCGATAGGGAAGAATGAGCGCCGACGAGAGGAGCAGGCGTGGCGGAGCACTTCGATGTCGTCGTCCTCGGCGGCGGGCCCGGCGGGTACGCGGCCGCGCTGTACGGCGCCGCGGCGGGACTGCGGATCGCGATGGTGGAGGAGCAGCGGGTCGGCGGCACCTGCCTCCACCAGGGCTGCATCCCGGCGAAGGAGCTGCTGCAGACGGCCGAGGTCCTCCGCACCGTGGCCGGCGCCAAGGAGTTCGGCGTCGACGCCGGCCAGCCGTCCCTCGACCTCTCGATCAGCCAGGCTCGCAAGCACCAGGTGATCGACCGGCTGACCCGAGGCCTGGAGTCCCTGCTCCGGGGACGCAAGGTGACCGTCGTGGCGGGGACCGGCTCGATCATCGACGCGGCCGCGCACCATCTCCGAGTGTCGGACGGCACCGAGCTGCTCGGGGACGCGTTGATCCTCGCCACCGGATCGACCGCGCGTCCCCTTCCGGGGTTGGACTTCGACGGGCAGCGGATCCTGTCCTCCGACCACGTCCTCGAGCTCGACGAGGTGCCGAGCCGAGTCGCGATCATCGGGGCCGGCGCGGTCGGTTGCGAGTTCGCGTCGCTGCTCGCCGACCTCGGCGCCGAGGTGACGCTCCTCGAGGCGCTGCCCCGCATCCTCCCCGGCGCCGACGCTGACGCCTCCGACGCGCTGCAGCGGGCCCTGAGGAAGCGCTCGATCGCCTGTCACTCGGGCATCCGCGTCAGCAGCATCGAGGGAACTCGTGACCTCACCGTCGGATACGAGTCCGGAGGCGAGACCACGACCGTCGTGGTCGACAAGGTCATCGTGAGCGTCGGGCGCGCGCCTCGAACCCAGGGCGCCGGACTCGAGGGCTCGGGGATCGAGCTCGACGACCGCGGCAACGTCGTCGTCGACAACCATCTGCGGACCGCCGTGCCCGACGTCTACGCCGTCGGCGACGTCATCGCGTCGCCGCAGCTCGCGCACGTCGCGTTCTCGGAGGCGATCGTCGCGATCAAGACCCTCCTCGGAGAGGACGTCACGCCGATCAACTACGACGCCGTCCCCTGGGGCATCTACTCGCATCCGGAGGTCGCGTTCGCCGGTCTGACCGAGGAGCAAGCCCGGCAGCGCGGGCTCGACATCGTGACCTCGGTCCACCGCTTCGCCGGGAACAGCCGGGCCGTCATCGTCGGCGAGGCCGATGGCCTGGTGAAGATCGTGGCCGAGCGGGACGGGCCCGTGCTCGGGGTGCACATCGTGGGTCCGTGGGCCACCGAGCTCATCGCCGAGGGCTACCTCGCCGTCAACTGGGAGGCCACACCGAGTGACATCGGGCCGCTGATCCACGCCCACCCGACCTTGAGCGAGCTGTTCGGGGAGTCGGTCCTGGCGCTCACCGGCCGCGCCCTGCACGGCTGAGCCCGCGACCCAGGAGGAGCCGGTGGACATCACGATGCCCCAGCTGGGCGAGACGGTGACAGAGGGAACGATCACCCGCTGGCTGAAGCACGTCGGTGACCGGGTCGAGGCCGACGAGCCGCTCTTCGAGGTCTCGACCGACAAGGTCGACTCCGAGGTGCCGGCGCCCGCCGCCGGATACCTGTCGGAGATCCGCGTCAACGAGGGCGAGACCGCGGCCGTCGGCACCGTGCTGGCCGTGATGGGTGAGACGCCGGGCGCGGCCCCGGCCCCCGAACCAGCGGCGGCGCCCGCGCCGGAGCCAGCCCCGGCGCCCGCGCCAGCTCCCGCTCCACCGCCGGCGCCCACCGCGACGCCGCCGCTGGTGCCCTCGGCGCCCCTAGAGCCTGCGCCGCCCGCACCGTCGGTGACGACGCCCGGGGTGGAGCCGACCCCGGCCCTGGCTCCCGCGCCGCCGCCGCCCGCCGTGGAGCCCGCCGTGGCTCCGCCTCCGCCGGCGGCGCCGGGCAGCGGAGCAGTGACGTCACCGATCGTGCGCCGCCTCCTGGCTGAACACGGGCTCGACCCGTCGCAGGTCCGCGCCACCGGTGACGGGGGGCGCATCACGCGAGCGGACGTGCTCGCCGCCGCGGCCGCGAAACGGGCCGGCGCGGCGCCCACGCCGCCGGTCGCGCCCGCCCCCGCGCTGACGCCGGCGCCGCCGGCGCGCCCCGCGGCCGCCGCGCCGCCACCGGCGGTGCCGCCGACCTTGGCGCCGGCACCGGCAGCCCCGCCCGCGCCGTCGGCTGCGGTCTCGCCGCCCCCCGTAACCAGCGACGAGGTCGTCCCCTTCTCGAACATCCGTCGCCGAACGGCGGAGCACATGGTTCGATCGAAGGCGACGAGCGCGCACGTCTACACGTCGATGGAGGTCGACTTCGAGCGCGTCGCCCGAGTCCGAGCCGACCACCAGGAGGAGTGGAAGGCGCGGGAAGGCTTCGGGCTGACCTACCTGCCCTTCGTGGCGCGCGCGCTGGGCGCCGCGGTCCAACAGTTTCCGAACGTCAACGCCAGCGTCGGTGACGACGCGCTCATCGTCCATCGGGCCGTGAACCTCGGGATCGCCGTGGACCTGGATTTTGAGGGACTCATCGCGCCAGTGATCCAGAACGCCGACGCGAAGGGAGTGCGGCTGCTGGCGCGAGAGATTCGGGACCTCGCCGATCGGGCCCGCAACAAGCAGCTCATGCCGGACGAGGTGCTCGGCGGGACGTTCACGATCACCAACCCGGGACCGTTTGGGACCTTGATCACACTCCCGATCATCAGCCAGCCGCAGGTCGCGATCCTGTCCACCGACGGCGTGCGGAAGCGTCCGACGGTCGTCGTGGGTCCGGACGGCGACGACGTGATCGCGATCCGCCATGTGGGCATCCTGGCCCTGACGTGGGACCATCGCGCCTTCGACGGGGCGTACGCGGCCGCGTTCCTCCGGTCGATGCAGCGGAACCTCGAGGACCGCGACTGGGCGGCCGAGCTCCATTGAGCCCCGTGCTGCACGCTCGGTGGCTCGGACGGGTCCGCTATCACGAGGCGG
Source organism: Acidimicrobiia bacterium (assembly GCA_035948415.1). Classification (NCBI taxonomy): domain Bacteria; kingdom Bacillati; phylum Actinomycetota; class Acidimicrobiia; species Acidimicrobiia bacterium. Next base: position 106,111 of record DASZJD010000054.1, read on the forward strand.
ACGCGGTCCAGCGGGCGCTGCACGCGCGGTGTGCCGAGGACTACCTGCTCCTCTTGGAGCACGAGCACGTGTACACGCTTGGGACGCGGGCCGACCCGGCCCACGTGCTCGTCCCACCCTCGTCAGTCGGGGCCACGCTCGTGCGCACGGACCGCGGTGGGGACGTCACCTACCACGGTCCCGGGCAGCTGGTGGGATACCCGATCGTCTCGATCCCCGGCTGGGGCGACGGCATCCGCGACGTCGTGGGCTACGTCCGCCGGCTCGAGTCGGTCCTCATCGCCGCGCTCGGCGACCTGGGCGTCGACGCCGGTCGGCGCGAGCGGCTCACGGGCGTGTGGGTCGGCGACGAGAAGATCGCGGCGATCGGCGTCCGCGTCGCCCGCGGCCGCACTCGCCACGGCTTCGCCCTCAACGTCGATCCGGATCTGGCCATGTTCGACCACATCGTCCCGTGTGGCATCCGGGACAAAGGCGTCACCTCGATGGCCCGGCAGCTCGGCGGGCTCCCGTCGCTCCGAGCAGTGCACGATGCCGTCGTCGCCCGGTTCGCCCGTGAATTCGCCTACGACGCGGTCGAGCGGCAAGACGTCGCGTTACGGCCAGCCGCGCCGACCGGTCCGAGCGACGGCGAGCGCCCGGTCGCGGAACGGCCGATCCTGGTGCGGCTCCGGCAAGCTGGCGTCGAGCCTCCGGTCGAGGACCCGGCCTTCCGCCGCCCGCCCTGGATGCGGGTGCGCGCCGACCTCGGCTCGGGCTATCGAGCCACGCAGCGGCTCATGCGCACGCTCGACCTGCGGACGGTCTGCGAGGAGGCCGGGTGCCCGAACATCTACGAGTGCTGGGGGGAGCGCACCGCGACGTTCATGCTCCTCGGCGCTCGATGCACTCGGGCCTGCGGCTTCTGCTTGGTCGACACCCGGCGGCCGGCGCCGCTCGACCCCGACGAACCCGAGCGGGTGGCGCGGGCGGTCGCCACGCTCGGCCTGGCGCACGCGGTCGTCACGAGCGTGGCGCGAGACGATCTCGCCGACGGAGGCGCCGCCGCCTTCGCGTCGACCATCCGGGCCATTCGCGCCCGCACTCCGCAGACCGCGGTCGAAGTGCTCATCCCCGACTGCAAGGGAGACGTGAGCTCGCTGGCCACGATCTTCGACGCCGCCCCGGACGTGTTGAACCACAACCTCGAGACGGTGGCTCGACTCCAGCGGGCGGTCCGTCCGAGCGCCGGCTATGCACGCTCCTTGGGCGTGCTCGCCCGCGCCGCGGACCGTGGCCTGCTCACCAAGTCCGGCCTCATCCTCGGGTTCGGCGAGACCGAGGACGAGGTCCGCGCCGCCATGACCGACCTTCGTGCCGTCGGCGTCAGCATTCTGACCGTCGGGCAATACCTGCGTCCGTCCCGCGATCACCTGCCTATCGTTCGCTGGTGGAAACCCGAGGAGTTTCGCCGGCTCGGGGACTACGCGCGCGGCCTCGGGTTCGCGCACGTCGAGGCCGGCCCGCTCGTTCGCTCGAGCTACCACGCCCGGCGAGCGACCGCTGCCGCGTCCGGTTCGGCGACCACCGCCGCGGCTTCGTGAACGCCGCCCACCCCAGCGTCACCGTCGCCGCGGGCTGCCTCGGCGACGCGGCGATCGACGCGAGCCGGAACGGCCGCCTGCCGGCAAGCCCTGGTCCCGCTCGACGCACGCGACGCCGGCCGCTCGGCCGGTCCTGAGATGGGTCGCGTCTTGGACGAGATCACGCCCCCGGTCCGGGCCTTCATCGCGGCCCAGCACGTGTTCTTCGTGGCGACCGCGCCCACGACGGGCGGGCACGTGAACTGCTCGCCGAAGGGTCTCGACACCTTCGCGGTCGTCAGCCCCCGCGAGGTCGCGTACCTCGACCTCACGGGCAGCGGCGCCGAGACCATCGCGCACCTCCGCCAGAACGGGCGGATCACGCTCATGTTCTGCGCCTTCGAGGGGCAGCCGAACATCGTGCGCATCTACGGCCGCGGCGAGGTCCTGCCGACGGGGTCGCCCGACGCCGAGCCGTTCCTCGCCCGATGGCGGGCGTTCCCGGGGGCCCGGAGCGTCATCCGCGTCGCGGTGAGCCGCGTCTCGACGTCGTGCGGCTACGCCGTCCCCCACCTTCGCTACGAAGGCGAGCGGTCCCAGCTGATCGAGTGGGCGGACCGGAAGGGACCGGAGGGGGTGGAGGCCTACTGGGGCGAGAAGAACGTCGCCAGCATCGATGGCCTGCCCGCGCTCACCGAGGACCGCTGATGCACGCCACCCGGATGGAGCGCGCCCGCGCGCGCATGGGCGAGCTCGGCGTTGACGCCCTGTGCGTCTCGGTCGGACCCGACCTGCCGTACCTGACCGGCTACGCCGCGCTCCCGCTCGAGCGGCTCACGATGCTCGTCGTCCCGCGTCACGAGGAAGCCGTCCTCGTCGTCCCGGAGCTCGAGGCGCCCCGCGTCGTCGATCGCCCGGAGGTCTTCACGGTCCGACCGTGGAGCGAGACCGAGGACCCGGTCCAGCTCGTGGCCGACCGCGTCCGAGGCGCCGGTGTCGTGGCCATTGGCGATCAGACGTGGGCCCGCTTCGTGCTCGCGCTCGAGGCGTCGCTTCCCGAGGCCCAGTTCATCCCCGCCAACCGCGTCACGGCGCCGCTGCGGGTCGTGAAGGACGCCGACGAGATCGCCGCGCTGCAGCGGGCGGCATCGGCCGTCGACGAGATCGCGGCGTCGCTGCGAGAGCGGCCCTTCGGGGGTCGCAGCGAACGGGACGTCGCCCGGGAGGTCGTCGACCGCATGCTCGACCAGGGGCACGAGCGTGCGAACTTCGCCATCGTCGCATCGGGCCCGAACGGCGCCAGCCCTCACCACGAGCCCGCCGACCGCGTCATCGCAGCCGGCGACGTGGTCGTCTGCGACTTCGGCGGGACGATGGACGGCTACTGCTCCGACATCACGCGCATGTACGCAGTCGGAGTCCCGGCCGCCGAGGTCCGCGACGACTACGAGATCCTCGCCGAGGCCCAGGAAGCAGCCGTGCGCTCGGCGACGGTGGGCACACGCTGCAGCGACGTCGACGCGGTCGCGCGCCGCGCCCTCGATGAGGCCGGACTCGGCGAGTTCTTCGTGCATCGCACCGGCCACGGGATCGGCATGGAGGCGCACGAGGACCCGTACCTCGTGGCCGACAACGCGCGCCCCCTGCGAGCCGGGCACGTGTTCAGCATCGAACCGGGCGTCTACCTGCCGGGCCGCTTCGGTCTCCGCCTGGAGGACATCGTGGTCGCCACCGAGGACGGGCCGCGACGGCTCAACGCGGCGCCTCGGGACCTCGCCATCGTCGGGTGACGCGGCCCCGTGCGCCTCGACCTCTCGACGGTGCTGCTCCAGTGGGCCGCCGGCGGCCTGCTCGGGGGCTGGGTGACCATCCGGCGTCGCGCCGTCGGCATCGGATACGGGTGGCTCGTCCGAGGCGTCTTCTTGGTGCTCGCGCTCGGCGGAACCGCGGCTGCGATCAGCGACTCCGACCGGGGCGGCGCGGCGGTGCTGCGCATCGCCGCGGGCGGGGCGATGGCGGCGCTGACGCTCGCCGCGATCGGCGTGTCGGTGGCCCGGCGGCGTCTGCCCGTCGCCGACCGGCGCGGGTTCCCACCGACGATCGACCTGGCCGCGCCGCTGGCGGGCGTCGTGTCCCTGCTCGGCGCCGCGAGCGTCGTCGGGGGGCCGTACGTGCTCTCGGCGGCTCGCCTGCTCGTCGGTGCGGTGTTCCTCGGATTCGTCACCGACGCCATGCTCCTCGGCCACTGGTACCTCGTGCAGCCGGGGCTGCCGCGCGACCCGATCAAGGAGCTGGTGCGACTGGTCTGCTGGGTCTGGCCCCTCGAGGTCGGCTTGCTGCTCGTGCCGACCGGGATGCTGAGCGTCCTCGACGGTCGGATCGACGACGGTTACGGCGGACTCCTCGGGTGGACGTGGGTGCTCAGCGCGTTGACGACGCTCGGGCTCGCGTTCGCGGCCAGCCGGGCCTTGGAGGAGCAGTACTACTCCGCGGTCATGGCCACGACCGGCCTGCTCTACCTCGCGATCCTGACCGCCTTCGGCACCGACGTCCTGGCGCGGGCGCTCCTCACGAGCTGAGCCGCGGCCCGGCCGACGCACGGCGGGCGCGCGCGGATCCGGCCGGTGCCGCTGGTCCTCCCGACGTGGTGCCAACGGCTAGAATTCGCGCCGATATCTTCGGACCTGCGCCGTTAGATCGTGCCGCAATTGCCGTCCCCGCCTCCGATCTCGTCGCGTCACCTCCCACAACGACCGAATGCGAGGCCGTGCCGATGAGACCGACGGGGCAGGAGCACCGCTCCATCCCGGACGAGCGGTCACCGGGCGGCGCGGCGCCGCGGGCGCGACGCTCGTCGGCCCTGCCCGGACCCACGAGGTGGGCGGCGTGAGCAGCGCCGACACCGCGCTGGTCGGCACGAGCCCGCGATCGTCGGCGAACTGGGGCCGTCGGCGGCACCTGGCCGAGCTGGTGGGCAACCGCGAGCTGCTCGCCAACCTGACCCTTCGCGAGCTGCGGTCCCGATACAAGAAGTCCGTGCTCGGGTGGACGTGGTCGCTCATCAACCCACTCGCCAACGTCGCCATCTACTCGATCGTCTTCTCGATCTTCCTGAAGGTCCAGCCGCCGACCGGACACCCGAGCGGCCTGAAGAGCTTCCCCTTCTTCCTGCTGTGCGCGCTGGTGCCCTGGACGTTCTTCGCCAACGGGCTCGTGCAGTCGACGGAGAGCCTGCTGCTGAACGCGAACCTCATCAAGAAGACCTACTTCCCGCGAGAGCTGCTGGTGATGGCCAGCGTGGGCTCGGTGGCCATCACGATGCTGATCGAGACGGCCGTGCTCGCGGTGATCCTCCTGATCGCCGGCAACATGGTCCTGGTCTGGCTCCCGGTCGTGCTCGTCCTGATCGCCCTCCAGGCCGTCCTGGTGCTCGGGATCGGGCTCCTGCTCTCGGTGCTCAACGTCTACTTCCGAGACTTCCGGTACCTGATCACGATCCTGCTCCAGGTGCTCTTCTACGCCACGCCGATCGTGTACCCGATCAGCTACGTGCCTCGAAACTCGACCGTGCTCGGTGTGCGGCTCCCGGTTCGGTACATCTACAACCTCAACCCCCTCACCCGGCTCATGGAGGCGTACCGAAGCGTCCTGTACGAGACCCGGTTCCCGGCTGCGGGCACGTGGGCCATCGTCATCGGGTCGGCGCTCGCCGCGCTCGCGGTCGGGTGGGCCGTCTTCGGGCGGCTCCAGCGCCGAGTGGCCGAGGAGGTCTGACCGGTGCCCGAACCCGCCATCTCCATCGAGGGGGTCTCGAAGGTCTACCGCCTCTACGACGAGCGCAACGACTCGCTCAAGGCGACGGTCATGCGCGGGCGGAGGGCTCGCTACCAGGAGTTCTGGGCTCTCACCGACGTCAGCCTCGAGATCCCCGCTGGTGAGACCTTCGGGATCGTCGGCGAGAACGGGTCCGGCAAGAGCACGCTGCTGAAGTGCATCGCCCGGATCCTCTACCCCGAGCGGGGCCGGATCGTCAGCCGGGGGAAGGTGTCCGCGCTCCTCGAGCTCGCGGCGGGATTCCACCAGGAGCTCTCGGGTCGTGAGAACCTCTACCTGAACGGGTCGATCCTCGGGCTGAGCAAGCGCCAGATCGACGCCCGCTTCGACGACATCGTCGGCTTCGCGGGGATCGAGCCGTTCATCGACGCCCCGGTGAAGACGTACTCGTCGGGGATGTACGTCCGCCTGGGGTTCTCCATCGCGATCAACGTCGAGCCGGACATCCTCCTCATCGACGAGGTGCTCGCCGTCGGCGACGCGGAGTTCCAGCAGCGCTGCCTCGAGAAGTTCGCCGAGCTGCGACAGTCGGGCCGGACGGTCGTGATCGTCTCGCACCAGATGGCCGCCCTCCGCAACGTCTGCGCCCACGCGGCGCTGCTGGAGCACGGCCAGCTGCGCGCCGTCGGCCCCGCGACCGAGGTCATCGACCTCTACCGGGACGAGGCCCATTCGGACCGGGTCGCGGACGGCGAGCACGGCGTCCGCTGGGGCTCGGGCGAGGTGCGCGTCGAGGCGGTCGAGATCATCGGGGCCGATGGCGAGCCGACGCGGACGGTGCGAACCGGAGACCCGATCACGCTCCGGTTCCGCTACCGCTCGCAGGAGCCGGTCGAGCGGCCGGTGTTCGGCTTCTGGATCCAGCGGTTCGACGGTGCCTACGTGACGGCCCCGAACCTCCGGGACGCCGACCTCGTGCCGGAGAAGGTCGACGGTGAGGGGTGGGTCGACTACCGCGTCGATCGGCTGCTGCTGCTCCCGGGCGCGTACGACCTGTCCGCCGCGGTCTACGACTACACGCTGAACCATCCGTACGACCATCGGGAGCGGACGCTGCGCTTCGACGTGGAGTTCGGCGAGCCCCACGAGGAGCGCGGCCTCGTCTCGTTCGGGGGTGAGTGGTCGATGGGGGAGGGCCCGCCGTGAGCGACCGCCGCCTCCTCCCGCCGGTCGCCCTCCCGGACCTCGTCTCGGTCGTCGTCGTCGCCGGCGCCGACGCGGCGGCGACGGAGGCCGCCCTCGCCCGGATCGAGGGCCTCGAGCGCGGCGGCCCGCGGGTCGAGACCATCGTGGTCGTGCCGCCGGACGCGGCCGCACCGCCGAGCGCGCCGGCGAGGCGGGCCCGCGAGGTGGTCCGCCTCGAGCAGTGGTCGGGAACCGGCGCGGCGCGCAACGCGGGGGCCGAGGCCGCGCGCGGCGGCCGCCTGGCCTTCCTCTCGGTCGACGCGCGCCCCGGCCCACGGTGGCTCTCGGCGGCCGTCGCGGCGCTGCGGACCGACAGCCGAGCCGTCGGCGCGGCGTCGAAGGTCGTCGCCGAGGACGGGACGATCGAGTTCGCGGGCGCGGCCATGACCTTCGCCGGCGAGCCGAGGGCGCTCCACGCCGGCGAGCCCGAGGAGGCGATCGAGGACCACGCCGACGAGGCGCTGTTCGCCGCCGAGGCGGCGATGATCGTCGACGCGCGAGCCTTCCGCTGGGTCGGGGGCTTCGACTCCGAGCTCGCGCCGGGGGTCGAGTTCGCCGACCTCGGCTGGCGGCTCTGGCTTCGAGGGTTTCGGATCCGGTACGTGCCCGAGTCGGTGGTCGTCGGGCGGGCCTGGCCGCGGCCGGCGTCGGAGCCCGACGCGACCCGGCACGCGTTCGGGTCGCTCGGGATGATCTACAAGAACTACGACGAGGCTCGCCTGGGTCGGATCCTCGCCGCCGCCGTCCTGCAGGCCGGCCGCAGCCGCGCCGGGGCCGCCGCCGCCGAGCGCTTCACCGCGGCGATGCCCGCGCTCGTGGCGGCGCGGGAGGCGGTCCAACAGCAGCGCGTCGTCGGGGACGCGCAGCTGCTCCCGCTCTTCCGAGAGCCCCTCGCGCAGGCGGAGAGTCCGTCGGCCGAGGACGTCGCCGACGCCTTCGGCGTCCAGCAGGAGTTCGCCAGGCACCGGATCGCGATCGTGACCCCCGACGTGCTGCGTCCCCAGATGGCCGGCCCGGCGATCCGCGCCTGGCAGATGGCGATCGCGTTGTCCCAAGAGCACGACGTCCGCTTGGCCAGCACCACGACCTGCGAGCTCTCGCACCCGGACTTCCCCGTCTCGCACGTCGGCGTCAAGGAGTTCAAGGAGCTCGAAGCCTGGTGCGACGTCCTGATCTTCCAAGGCCACGTGCTCGACGACTATCAGTGGCTGCGGCACTCTCCGAAGGTGCTCGTCGTCGACATCTACGACCCGTTCCACCTCGAGGTGCTCGAAGCCACCCGCGATCTCACGGACTACGCGCGCCGCAACGCCGTGCGAATCGCCGCCGAGGTGGTGAACGAGCAGCTCGTGCGCGGCGACTACTTCCTCTGCGCCAGCGAGAAGCAGCGCGACTTCTGGCTCGGGCAGCTCGCCGGCGTCGGGCGGATCAACGCCGCCGTGTACGACGGCAACGAGAACCTGGCGTCGCTCATCGCGGTCGTGCCGTTCGGTGCGAGCGACGCCGAGCCTCGCCACACGCGGGCCGTGATGAAGGGCGTCCTGCCCGGGATCGGCACCGACGACAAGGTCGTGCTGTGGGGCGGGGGCGTCTACAACTGGTTCGACCCGCTGACCCTCATTCGGGCCACCGACCGGCTCCGGCACCGCATCCCGGAGGTCCGCACGTACTTCATGGGCATGCAGCACCCGAACCCGAAGGTCCCCGCCATGCGGATGGGCTACGAGACGCAACGGCTGGCCGAGGAGCTGGGCCTGGTCGGGAAGTACGTCTTCTTCAACGAGGGGTGGGTCGACTACGAGGACCGGCAGAACTACCTCCTCGAATCGGACGTGGGCGTCAGCCTCCACCTCGACCGGGTCGAGACCGCGTTCTCGTTCCGGACCCGGATCCTCGACTACCTCTGGGCGTCGTTGCCGGTCGTCGCCACCCACGGTGACTCCTTCGCCGATCTCATCGAGCTGCACGGGCTGGGGGTCACCGTCCCGCCGCAGGACGACGCCGCGCTGGAGGAGGCGCTCTTCGTCCTGCTGACCGACGAGGAGCGGCGAGCCGCGTGTCGTGCCGCCGTGAGCCGCTGCGTGGAGGAGTTTCGCTGGCAGCGGACGCTGGCGCCGCTGCTCGAGTTCTGCCGCGCCCCGAGGCGGGCGCCCGACCTCGTGGACCCCCGCCAACGGGCCCTGATCGGCGACCCGCTGCTGCACAGCTGGGGCGCGCCGACCTGGCGGGACACGCTCGGGCGAGTCGTCGACCACGCCCGGCACGGCGAGTACGACGAGCTGGTGCGCAAGCTGCGGGGCCGCGCCCGGCGCCTGCTGTTCCCCGACGCCCTCGGTCCGGGGGGCTGGGGAGACGCGGAGTGGCCCCGAGGCTGAGGCCGGGCCGCGGCGCCCGCCGCCCGTCAGGGCGGGGGCTCGAGCGGCGCGGTCGTGCTGGGGCGCGCGTCCCACGACGGCTCCCAGACCGGGGCCTCGAGGCCGCGGCGCCGGTCCCGGCGGCGGGCGCGCAGCATCGGGGCGAGACGCGCCAGGTACCCGACGAAGGCGCGGATCCGCTGCCGGACGATGAGTGGTCGAGGGTGGCGGCCCCGCAGCAGCGGGCTGAGGATGTCGCGGCGCGCGTACGACGCGGTCGAGAGCAGGTACCGGAAGGGGGCGCGCAGCGCCACGCCGGCCGGTGCGTGCCGGGCGACCACCAGCAGACGATTCCGCTCGTCGTAGTACCGCTTCAGCGCCGATCCCTCATTCGTGGTCGCGGCGTGGAGGTGGCGGACTGTCGACGCCGGCACGGAGCGGTAGCGCCAGCCGAGGCGGCGACCCCGCCAGGCGAGCTCGACGTCCTCGTAGTAGAGGAACAAGCGCTCGTCGAAGAGGCCCACCTGCTCGAGGTATCGCCGCCGGAGGAGCACGGCGCCACCGCACCAGGCGAACACGTCCTGCGGCTCGTCGAACTGGCCGTCGTCGACCTGGAGGTACCCGCGGTCGGCCGCGTAGCCGCCGCGGACCAGGTCGGTGCCGACGTTGTTGACGACGGTGAGCGGGGGCCCGTCCAGCGGCACCTCGTGCCACGTCGGCCGCGTCGCCACGTCGAGCTCGACCCGGTGCCCGCCGGACGCCACCGTCACCCGGACCGGCGCTGCCGCCGCCAGGAGGAGCTCGCCCGTGTGCGGACCGCCGCCGCCGACCGGCACCCGCAGGCGGGCCGAGGCCGCGGTCCACTCGGCCCGAGCGGCCGTCGGGCCGGGCTCCGGACCCCAGAACCCGCACACGGTCTGGGCTCGGTCCCAGGCCTCCTTCCCGTCGGTCCGGGCGCCGAGGACGGACACGCCGAGCTGGCGGCGGTCCCCCCGGCCTCGACGGTGGGTCTCGGCTTCGATCGTGAGCTCCACGAACCGATCGGCGAAGAGGATCTTCGGGCACGCCGCGCCGAGGCTGGCGTCAGACTCCAGCGTCCCGACCAGCGGGGCCAGCCAGCCGGCGTCGACGGTGGCGTCGTTGTTGACGAGGGCGACGTACTCGACCTCGCCGAGGGCGCGAACCCCCAGGTTGCAGCCGCCGGCGAAGCCGCGGTTAGTCGCGCTCTCGATCACGGTCACGGCTGGGAGCTCGTCTCGGACCCGGGCCGCGATCCCGTCGTCCGACGCGTTGTCGACCAGGACCACCGGCACGGGATCGGCGGCGGCCGCCAGCAGGCTCCGCAGGCAGGCGAGCGTGACCTCACCGCCGTTGTAGTTGAGGACGACGACCCCGACCCTGGGTGTCATCGGGCGACGAGCTCAGCGACGAGCCGGTCGAGCGACGCCCGGTAGTGGGGGAGGAGGGGGAGGCCCGAGAGGCGCAGGGCCAGGTTGTCGAGCACCGAGTTCGCGGGTCGAGGTGCCGGGCGCGGCGGGTCGAGCTCCGCGGTCGAGATCGGGCGTACCCGCTCGGGGTCGAGCCCGGCCGACTCGAGGACGGCGCGCGCGAACTCGTACCAGGTCACGACGCCCTGGTTCGTCACGTGGAAGAGCCCCGGTCGTCGCTCGGCGACCAGCCGCCGGATGGCGCCGGCGGCGTCGGCCGCGAACGTCGGGTGCCCGCGCTGGTCGTCGACGAACGCCAGCCGGTCCCGCTCACCCGCGAGCCGAAGGATGGTCTTGACCATGTTGGCGCCGTGCCGGCCGCACACCCACGACAGCCGGACGACCGTCGACGCCGGGTCCCGGCCGAGCTCCCGCTCGCCCGCCAGCTTCGATCGACCGTAGACCGAGCGTGGGTTGGGGTCGTCCCACTCCGTGTACGGGCCCGGCTTCGTGCCGTCGAACACGTAATCCGTCGACAGGTAGCAGAGATGCGCGCCGACCCGGCGGGCGGCCTCGGCGACGTGCCGCGTCCCGAGGCCGTTCACCGCCAGGGCGCGGTCGGGGTCGGCCTCGCAGGCGTCGACCTCGGTCCACGCCGCCGCGTGCACGATCGCGTCCGGCCCCGAGGCGGTCACGCACGCCAGCACCGCCTCACGCTCGGTCACGTCGAGCGTCGCGTGGTCCGTGGCGACGACGTCGTGGTCCGCGAAGGCGCTCACGATCTCGTGTCCCACCTGACCGCCTGCGCCCGTGACGAGGACGCGCACGTCGCTAGTCCCCTCGCCGCTTCAGCGGCTCCCACCACCAGCGATGCTCGCGATACCAGGACACCGTGGTCTCGAGCGCGGCCGCGAACTCCCAGGTCGGCGCCCAACCGAGGGCGCGGACCTTGCGGGTGTCGATCGAGTAGCGCCGGTCGTGCCCGAGCCGGTCGGTGACGTACTCGATCATCGTCTCGTCGTGGCGCAGCAGCCCGAGAACGGCCTCGGTCACGGCCCGGTTCGGCATCTCGTTGCCGGCCCCGATGTTGTAGATCTCACCCACCTCGCCGCGTCGCAGCACGAGGTCGATCGCGGCGCAGTTGTCCTCGACGAAGCACCAATCCCGGACGTTGAGGCCGTCCCCGTAGAGGGGAACCCGCTGGCCGTCGAGCAGGTTCGTGATGAACAGCGGGAGGATCTTCTCGGGGTACTGGTAGGGGCCGAAGTTGTTCGAGGAGCGGGTCACGATGACCGGAAGCCCGTAGGTCGCCTGGTAGGCCAGCGCGATGAGGTCCGACGCCGCCTTCGATGCCGAGTACGGCGAGCGGGGCTCGACGCGGTCGGTCTCGGCGAACGATCCCGCCTCGATCGATCCGTAGACCTCGTCGGTCGAGACCTGGAGGAATCGTCCGACGCCGAGGCGGGTGGCCACGTCGCACAACACGTTGGTCCCGTCGCAGTTCGTGCGGACGAACCGGTCGGGAGAGGCGATCGACCGGTCGACGTGGCTCTCCGCCGCGAAGTGGACGACGGTGTCGTGACCCTCCAGCGCCGCCGCGACCGCGTCGCGGTCGGTGATGTCGCCCTTGACGAACGTGTACCGATGATCGTCGTCGAGGCCGCGGAGGTTGTCGAGGTTGCCGGCGTACGTGAGCGCGTCGAACACCGTGACGTGGTCGTCGGAGCCCGCGAGGACGTGGCGGACGAAGTTGGAGCCGATGAAGCCGGCGCCGCCGGTGACGAGGATTCGCATGGTCAGGCTCGAAGGGACCAGTGGGGGCGTCGCTCCGCCGGGAGCTCGGCCCGTCCCGGGTTGGCCCGGTCACGGCCCGAGAGGGTCGGATCGATGATGCCCCAGTCGGCGGCGATCGCGGGATCATCCCAGGCCACACCGAGCTCGTCCTCGGGGTTGTAGTAGCCGTCGACGAGATAGGTGATCGTCATGTCGGTGAGGGCCGCGAACCCGTGGGCCACGCCCGGTGGGATGAAGATGCCTCGATGGTCGTGCGTGCCATCCGCGCGGGTCCCCAGATCGAGGGTCAAGGTCGCGCCGTCCGTCGGCCCGGACGCCCGCAGGTCGTGCAACACGATGCGTGCTCGCCCGAACGGCACGTACCAGTAGTCGGCTTGGTGCAGATGATAGTGGAGGCCCACGAGCGAGCCCTGCCTGCGGTCGGCCCGGTTGGCCTGGATCATCTCCCGACCTTGCGGGAACCACGACCGGCGGTAGGTCTCGACGAAGACGCCTCGCTCATCGCCGACCACGGTCGGGTCGGCGACGTACACGCCGGCGATGACCTCCGACTCGGTGACGGTGGGCATGAGGCGAGAGGGTCTAGCCGAGATCCACGTTGGAGTGATCACCGAGCATGAGCCGCAGCGCTCGTGGTCGCCGACCGGATCTCGTGACCTCCACCTCGCGGCCGATGAGCGAGTCGGCGATCCCGTTGACGCCGACGATCCGGCTCCGCTCGAGGACCACCGAGTGGTCGAGCTCGGTGTCCACGATCTCGCAGTCGTTGGCGATGGAGGTGAAGGGCCCGACGTAGCTGTCGACCAGCCGGGTGTTCGCACCGATGATCGCCGGGCCTCGAACGCGTGAGCTCACCAGCTTGGCGCCCGACTCGATGACGACCCGCCCCTCGATCGTCGACGCCTCGTCGACCTCGCCTCGAACCGCCGGCTCCAGGTCCTCGAGGATGTAGCGGTTGGCCTCGAGCAGCGGGTCCTTCTTCCCCGTGTCGATCCACCACCCTTCGAGCACCTCGTGCCGGACTCGATGGCCGTGGTCGAGCAGCCACTGGATCGCGTCGGTGATCTCGAGCTCTCCACGTCCAGACGGTCGAATGGAGCGGACGGCGTCGTGGACGTGACGGTCGAAGAGGTACACGCCGACCAGGGCCAGATCGGACGGCGGCTCCGACGGCTTCTCGACCAGCCGCAGGACCTCGCCCGCTCCGTTCACCTGCGCCACCCCGAACTGACGGGGGTCGTCGACGTGGGCCAGCAGGATCTGCGCCACTGGCGCCGCGCTCCCGGCCTCGCGCTTCGAAGCCTCGAAGCGCTCCACGAAGCCGACCAGTCCC